>NZ_CP138992.1:3165000-3402500 GCF_044595335.1 Polaribacter sp. R77954 | reverse complement strand
TACTCAACGCTGCACCTAAATGCATTTCGGGGAGTACGAGCTATTTCCGAGTTTGATTGGCCTTTCACCCCTACCCACAGGTCATCCAAAGACTTTTCAACGTCAACTGGTTCGGTCCTCCACTATGTGTTACCACAGCTTCAACCTGCCCATGGGTAGATCACTCGGTTTCGCGTCTACTACTACTAACTAAAGCGCCCTATTCAGACTCGCTTTCGCTACGGCTCCTTGACTTAATCAATTAACCTTGCTAGAAACAGTAACTCGTAGGCTCATTATGCAAAAGGCACGCCGTCACATTCGAAAATGCTCCGACCGCTTGTAAGCGTACGGTTTCAGGTTCTCTTTCACTCCCTTACTTAGGGTTCTTTTCACCTTTCCCTCACGGTACTAGTTCACTATCGGTCTCTCAGGAGTATTTAGCCTTACCGGATGGTCCCGGTGGATTCATACAGGATTACACGTGTCCCGCACTACTCAGGATACCACTATCAATAACTTCGCTTACTTTTACGGGACTATCACCCTCTTTGGTCTGTCTTTCCAAACAGTTCTAATTCACTTAGCATTGAATATCGTGGTCCTACAACCCCAATATTGCCGTAACAACATTGGTTTGGGCTAATCCGCGTTCGCTCGCCACTACTAACGGAATCACTTTTGTTTTCTCTTCCTCCGGTTACTTAGATGTTTCAGTTCACCGGGTTTGCCCCTTTCGGTACTATGTCTTCAACATAGTGGGTTGCCCCATTCGGATATCTACGGATTATAAGGTATGTGCCCCTCCCCGTAGCTTTTCGCAGCTTATCACGTCCTTCATCGCCTCTGAGAGCCTAGGCATCCGCCATACGCCCTTACTTAACTTATTGTACTTTTTGCTACAGTATCTCTACTGCAACGAGCTCTTTTATATTTTTATAAAATTTACTTAAAATATCTCTATTTTAAATTCTCTATCTTTTTGATTCTTACGATATCATTTTACCAATATGTCAATGAACTTGTGGTCTATATTTAAATTGACCGTTGTGGAGAATATCGGAGTCGAACCGATGACCTCTTGCGTGCAAGGCAAGCGCTCTAGCCAGCTGAGCTAATCCCCCATTTTTCTAGTTGGCAGTCCACAGTTCTCAGTCTGCAGTCGTGAGCCGACTAATTAGGGTGAATAACCACTTCTAGAATTTCCTTAAAATATCAAAATTTGTAGTCCCGGGCAGACTCGAACTGCCGACCTCTACATTATCAGTGTAGCGCTCTAACCAGCTGAGCTACGAGACTATAATAGCTTTGATATTCTTATATTTTAAAATTAACAGCAAAGAGTAAAATTTACCTTTTGTAACTCACCATCTTTCTCTAGAAAGGAGGTGTTCCAGCCGCACCTTCCGGTACGGCTACCTTGTTACGACTTAGCCCTAGTTACCAGTTTTACCCTAGGCGGCTCCTTGCGGTGACCGACTTCAGGCACTCCCAGCTTCCATGGCTTGACGGGCGGTGTGTACAAGGCCCGGGAACGTATTCACCGGATCATGGCTGATATCCGATTACTAGCGATTCCAGCTTCACGGAGTCGAGTTGCAGACTCCGATCCGAACTGTGATATGGTTTCTAGATTCGCTCTCTGTTACCAGATGGCTGCTCATTGTCCATACCATTGTAGCACGTGTGTGGCCCAGGACGTAAGGGCCGTGATGATTTGACGTCATCCCCACCTTCCTCGCGGTTTGCACCGGCAGTCTCGTTAGAGTCCCCATCTTTACATGCTGGCAACTAACGACAAGGGTTGCGCTCGTTATAGGACTTAACCTGACACCTCACGGCACGAGCTGACGACAACCATGCAGCACCTTGTAATCTGTCCGAAGAAAACTCTATCTCTAAAGCTGTCAGACTACATTTAAGCCCTGGTAAGGTTCCTCGCGTATCATCGAATTAAACCACATGCTCCACCGCTTGTGCGGGCCCCCGTCAATTCCTTTGAGTTTCAATCTTGCGATCGTACTCCCCAGGTGGGACACTTATCACTTTCGCTTAGTCACTGAGATAAATCCCAACAACTAGTGTCCATCGTTTACGGCGTGGACTACCAGGGTATCTAATCCTGTTCGCTCCCCACGCTTTCGTCCATGAGCGTCAGTACATACGTAGTAGACTGCCTTCGCAATCGGTATTCTGTGTAATATCTATGCATTTCACCGCTACACTACACATTCTATCTACTTCCATATGACTCAAGTCAACCAGTATCAAAGGCAGTTCCATAGTTAAGCTATGGGATTTCACCTCTGACTTAATTGACCGCCTGCGGACCCTTTAAACCCAATGATTCCGGATAACGCTCGGACCCTCCGTATTACCGCGGCTGCTGGCACGGAGTTAGCCGGTCCTTATTCTTACAGTACCGTCAAGCTGCTACACGTAGCAGTGTTTCTTCCTGTATAAAAGCAGTTTACAACCCATAGGGCAGTCTTCCTGCACGCGGCATGGCTGGGTCAGAGTTGCCTCCATTGCCCAATATTCCTCACTGCTGCCTCCCGTAGGAGTCTGGTCCGTGTCTCAGTACCAGTGTGGGGGATCCCCCTCTCAGGGCCCCTACCTATCGTTGCCATGGTAAGCCGTTACCTTACCATCTAGCTAATAGGACGCATAGCTATCTTTTACCGATAAATCTTTAATTAAAAATTGATGCCAATTCTCAATACTATAGGATATTAATCTTCATTTCTAAAGGCTATCCCCCTGTAAAAGGTAAGTTCTATACGCGTTACGCACCCGTGCGCCGGTCGTCATCTGTGCAAGCACAATGTTACCCCTCGACTTGCATGTGTTAAGCCTGCCGCTAGCGTTCATCCTGAGCCAGGATCAAACTCTTCATTGTATATCTTAAATATTTTAATGAATAAGTTTCAAAAGAATTACATTAATAAATTAATGCGGTTATTCTACTCTTTGTTTACGCTGTCAATTTCAATATTTTCAATGAACTTGTTGAACTCATAAATTAAATCTTTTTCAACCTAATTACTTTATCCAACTTTGTAGAAACGATAGAATCGAACTATCTGATTTTTTTAATTATCATTCCAAAATTTCTCTGAACGTTTTTGCTATTTGTGTTAGCGGCTGCAAATATATAAACTTTTTTAATTCTGACAATAAAAATTAAAATTATTTTTTTATTTATTTTTTAACCTTAAAAACTTGAACTTTTTTTCCGAAAAATTCGGACTGCAAAGATACTACAAGTTATTTATTTAATCCTAATAAAAATGTATTTATTTTTTTAAAAAAATAAACAATCTTGTTTTTTAAAAACTAACCCAACTTACAAAAATCTTTCAATGAACTGTCGCTAAAATTGTATAACTTAAAACTAAATCGTTTCTCGTTTTTCGCTTAGCGGGTGCAAATATACAACTCCTTTTTAATCTCACAACTATTTCTACAACCTTTTTTGATTTTATTTTTAATCCATAAATTAAATCTCTCTAAAACAATACCTTACATTTAAAAAAAAAATAAGCTTTTTTAAGCTTACAAATTTAATGAACCTAGACTCAAACTAAAACATCTTGATAGACATAGACATATACTGCATAAACCATCTTTAAAAACACTAGACATAAATCGCAAGTGATCTTCTATAATTACCTTAAAACTTGAAATTATACCTCAAATAAATGTACTAAAACTAAATTTATCTCAGATATAATTCAATATCTAGCTCTTTAAAAGACATAATAGCACCTTAAAAACCTTCTTTATAATTGATATGGCTACCTAGTTTTATTTCAATAACACATAATAATCATCAATAAAATGTTATAAAACATATTCATATTCTTAAAACCATAAAAAAAATCAATCCTAATCTTTACGCATACTTATCAAAAAAACTAAATCACACATAAAACAAATCAACTCTAATCTAAATCATTATAGTAACAATTAATAAATAATTCTATTGATGAACATCATACCGTATTTTAAATACAATTTTAATATACTCTTATTTAATAAAATTTATAAATATTTAATTTTAAACACCGCTTAAAGCTTAAAATCTTCAACTATTCCTAAATTTTAGATGTTAAATTTGACATATATTCATATATTGTAGTGTTAAAACCAAACAAATTAACCTTTAAACTGAATAAGTATGAAAAAAATAACAAAACTCTACTTGGCACTTTCAATATTGATGCTAAGTATTTCTTGTGACGTATCCTATCTGGATAAAGAGATTGAAGACGTCTCTTGGAATGGTGAAGTAAAAATTCCTGCTGGATTTATAAACTATAATTTATCTGAAATTTTTGATGATTTAGGCAGTAGTGATCTTTCTACTACCTCAACAGAGGAATTCAGTTTTAGCTACTCAGAGAGTTTTTCTGGACAAAACAACGATTCTTTTAACGTTGCTATAGATGATACCACTATAGATAACTCAATAGAAAGCCCAATAACTAATGACGATTTAGCACCTTTAGGAGAATCGTTTCCTTATACAATTACAGATGAAATTGCACCAGGTACTCCCAATCCTTTAATAGGTAGCTACAATAGAAATAACCAAAAAATTCATGATTTACAGTTGACTCAAGAACTAACAGAAGTTGGGTTTAATGGTGGTTTAATGAGTATCTCATTCAAATCTACAATAGATGCTAATATTAATTTGACAGTAACCATACCTTCTTTCACTAAAAAAAGTGATCAGTCTATATACACAGAAACTATTAGTATTAATGGAAGAAACACTGAGTCTATATCAATTAATTTAGAGAATTATAATGCAGATTTAACAAATGATGGAACAGGAACTGGAAAAACCGTAAACAAAGTTGTTATAAATGTTGATGCCAATTTTACATTTGCAGCAGGTAATGAAGTAGATGCGAATGATGCAATAACTTATGAAGCTTTACTTTCTAACGCAAGCTATGATGTAATATATGGAGATTTTAAGCAAGAATCTTTTAATGTAACTGCTAATACTATAGATTTAGGTGATTTTTTTGATAACTTTAATGAAGGTGATGTTTCCTTTAATAATGTAGAAATGGCCATAAATGTAACCAACGATTATGGTTTTCCGATAAGTATGGATTTATCGTCTGTAAGAGCAGTTAATGCAAATTCTTCCATAAACCTAAGTTATACTGGCACAGAAGCATTACCTAACACTATTATTATTGATGGTGTAGAAAATTTTGGAGATGACCAAAAAGTTACGAATACACTATTAAACGATAGCAATTCTAATATATCTCACTTACTCGAATCTAAACCAACATCAATAGAATTTGATATTTCTGGAATGGCAAATCCCATTGATGATGGTAACCCAAATGAAAATTTTTATGCTTCAGTTAATAATGGGTTTAATGCCGAAGTTGCCATTACTTTCGACAAGGTTAGCCTAGACAAAGAAATTGAATTTGACGGCGCTGAAGATTTAGAGAATTTTGAATACTTAAAATTACTGGTTAATGTAGAAAACAAAACCCCTTTAACAGGAGATATTGTTTTAGAATTTAAAAATAATAGTGGCCAAATTGTACATACAGAATCCATTAATGCTTTTCAGGCAGCAAATATCAATCAATCTGGTGAATCAGATGGTGTGCCTGTTTTATCTGAATTCGAAATAGAATTAGATCAAAATGAAATTAACCAAATTATAGATGCTACTCTTATTAATGTAAGAGTTACACTTCAATTACCTACAGGAAGAGATTCTGTTTTGATTAAAGGTAGTGACGAAATAAGTGTAGCTGTAGGTTTAGAGGCAAGAGCAAATATAACATCAGACAATTAAAATCATGAAAAAACATATATATTCAATTAGCCTATTATTTTTTATACTTATAAATAATACGAATGCACAAGATTACTTATCGTTTTACAATTTAAAAGATTACGTAATACAAACACAAGATGTATCTCCTATATATTTACCAAAATACAAAGTTAATATTGGTACACCTTTAAATACAGGTTTTAATCTTAATTCAGACATAAAGATTAGTGATATTTTAGTTGAAAGCGGTAATAACTTAAAAATAGATTTTAACAACCTAAATAGTGTTGCTGCAGAAGCAAATGCTGTAGTCACAGATATAGTAGCTAATATTTTTATGCTAGGTTTTAAAACAAAAAAAGGTTCTATCACATTTTTTGCAAATGCTAAAAGTAATTTAGCATGGGAATTTACAAAAGAGTTTACAAATGTTGCTGCTAATGGCTTTGGAGAAAGTTTTGCCTTAACCGCAGAAAAAATTGGTTTTACATCCTATAGCGAAATTGGTGTTGGTATTACAAGAACCTTTTTAGAAGATAAACTTGCTATTGCTTTGCGATTAAAATCTTTAAGCGGAATTGCACAGGCTTCTTTAGAAGATGATGCTCAATTTTCTTTAGACATTAATCCTGCTAACTTTTTATGGACAGTAAACACGACTAACGCAACTGTAAATACTTCTGGAGTTTCGGACACAGAGAATCTATCTTTTTTTGGTAAAAACGGTGGTTTTGGAATGGATATTGGTTTAGCTTATGAATTAAATAACAAACTTTCTTTTGAGTTCTCTATGAATGACTTGGGATCTATAACTTGGGAAGACAATGTAACTAATTACAACTTACAAGATGTAACCAATGGTGTTTACAGTGGATTTGATTTTCAAAATTCCGGAAATATTGAAACCGAGATAGAAGATGCTTTAAATAATGTATTGGGCGCAACTGAAACTCAAGAAAGTTTCAAAACAAAGATTGGGTCTAGAACATTTTTCTCTGCAAAGTATAAACTATCAGAAAAAAATATACTGAGAGCTACTTATTTTAGCAACAACAACCCTTACATAAATATTAAACCAAGTTTTGGTTTAGGTTACAACAGGGCTTTAAACAAAGCAACTTATGGTATTGTTGCAAGTACGGGTGGCAATAATGGGGGTTTTAGACTGGGTGCAAACCTAGCTGTTCAACTAGGTTTTTTACAAATTTATACGGCTTTAGAAGATATTTCTAATATTGGAGGTAAAGTGCAAGAAGCAAATACTGCTAATTTTAGATTCGGAATGAATTTTCTATTTGGTTATAAAGGAAAATCTAAAAATATAGAAGAAGAGGATGATAAAGAAGATAAATTAGAAATTAGTGAATAATTCACAATGCTTAACTTTTTGAATTGATTTTAGAAGAAGAGGAAATGGTTTTCCTCTTTTTCTTTTTGCGTTTTTTCCTCATTTTAGCAAACATAGCTTTATACACCTCTACATTTATAGTAGCTTTTTTTAGCGCAATAATTTTAGCAAAATCAAAATTTAATTTTGAATCTTGCCTCTTTAATATTTCATCTTGAAAAGCGCGCTGCAAAATATCTTCAATTAAAAAATCTTCATTTTCCACTGCTGGATGATATTCTTGTTTTAACGATAAATCAAATACATTAGCTGTAGTATTATACCAAAACGCTTTCCAACCACTTCTTAACTCCTTAATATTATCAAAGGCTGTTTTACCTGTTTGACGATGAATTAATTTAATCAAAATACGCCCCTCTGTTCTGGTCATTTTTTTGATTTGATCTGTAAATTCGCCTTCAATGTACTTTTGAATCTGTTTTGTATATTTTTTTCTTTTACTATTAGTCGTTATTCTAGATAATCTTGCATTTAAAGAATCTAACCTTGTAGATGCCAATTTTGCATACGGATAGGCTTTAAACACTTTTCTACGAAACCATAAATAATAACGTATATCTTCTCTAGATTTAAAATTTTGCTTAGGCAATAAAGTAATTGCATTCAGCTGAACCGTAATTGTATCACCAGGTTTTGCAAAAATATAATCCTCAAAATTGGGGGGTATTGAATCTAATTCTTCTTTTTTTTGAGAAAAAGAAGAAAATGCTATGAATACTATATATATGTAAAGTAATTTTTTCAATTTTAAATGATTCAGAATTTTAAGATTGATAATCGTTTTTCAATACAAGGTTTCATAAACAAAAAGCTAACCAAAACCTTTTAACTTATTTTATCAATAAAATCTTGTTCTGAGATAATAGCAATACTTAAAGTTTCTGCCTTTGCCAATTTACTTGGCCCCATATTATCACCAGCCACAATAAAATTTGTTTTTTTAGAGATCGATGAACTTACTTTTCCTCCATTGTCTTCGATGGCTTTTTTGAGTTCATTTCTACTCATTTGATGAAAAACTCCTGAAACCACAAAAACTTGCCCTTGTAATTTATCCGTTTGATTTACCAAACTTTCTTGAGAGACTTCTAATTGCACTCCAAAAGATTTTAAACGATTAATCAATTGCATATTCCCCAAGTCTGATGAAAAATCAATAATACTTTGTGCAATTCTATCGCCAATTTCATCAACAGCAATTAAGGTTTCAAAATCAGCCGTCATTAAATTGTCTATAGATTTAAAATGTTTTGCTAACTTTTTTGCTACAGTTTCACCTACAAAACGAATACCGAGTGCAAATAATACTTTTTCAAACGGAATTTCTTTGGATTTTTCGATTCCCTTAATCATGTTTTGAGCAGATTTTTCTGCCATTCGTTCTAAAGGAATTATTTGCTCTACTTTTAAATCGTATAAATCTGCATAATTTTCTATCAAACCTTCTTTGCGTAACAAATCTACAGTTTCGCCACCCAAACCCTCAATATCCATGGCCTTTCTACTGATAAAGTGCTGAATTCTTCCTGTAATTTGTGGTGCACAACCAAATTGATTGGGGCAATAATGTTTGGCATCACCTGCTGTTCTTACCAATTCTGTATTACATTCTGGGCAATTGGTTGCGTAAATTGTGGGTTTAGAATCTTCTGGACGTTTTGTAAAATCTACCCCAATAATTTTTGGGATAATCTCTCCTCCTTTTTCTACAAAAACAGTATCATTTTCTCTAATATCTAGTTTTTCTATTTGATCTGCATTATGCAATGAAGCTCTTTTTACAGTAGTACCTGCCAATTGTACAGGTTCTAAATTCGCCACTGGTGTAATTGCTCCTGTTCTGCCTACTTGATAAGTAATTTCATTTAAAATTGTAGAAACTTGTTCTGCTTTAAATTTATAGGCAATTGCCCATCTTGGTGCTTTAGAAGTATAGCCTAATTCTTCTTGATGTTGCAAATTGTTTACTTTAATTACAACGCCATCGGTTTCGTAAGGTAAATCGTGTCTTTTAGCATCCCAATAATTTACAAACTCGAAAACTTCATCAATCGACTTTGCCAAAGTAATGGTTTCTGGTACTTTAAAACCTACTTTTCTAGCATTTTCTAAACTCTCAAAATGCGTTTTGTATTTTCTTTCGGATGTTACCACCTGATATAACAAACAGTCTAAAGGGCGTTTTGCAACCTCTGCACTGTCTTGCAGTTTTAAACTTCCACTGGCTGTATTTCTTGGATTTCTATAGGCTTCCTCGTTATTTGCCAATCGTTCTTGATTCATTTTTGCAAATCCGTCTAATGGCAAAATAATTTCACCACGTATTTCAAAATCTGTAATAAAATCACCTTTTAATAATAACGGAATAGATCGAATTGTTTTTACATTATTGGTAACCTCATCACCTTGAAAACCATCACCTCTTGTCACTGCTTTTACAAACCGACCATTTTCATAGGTTAGGTTAATGGATGCTCCATCATATTTTAACTCACAAGTATATTCTAAGTCAGTACTACCTATTATTTTTTGAATGCGTTTTTCCCAATCTAACAAATCTTCTTTAGAGTACGAATTGTCTAAAGAATACATTCTGTTTTTATGAACTATGGTTTCAAAATTTTTGGTGATAGTACCACCTACTCTTTGTGTTGGTGAATTGGCATCAAAATATTCTGGATTTTCTTGTTCTAATTTTTCAAGTTCTTTGAGTTTTATATCAAATTCAAAATCGGAAATAGTGGTATCATCTAATACATAATAATTATAATTATGTTGATTTAATTCGTTGCGAAGTAGCTCTATTCTTTCTTGAACACTCATATAGACAAACTTGTTTTTGAGTTTTAAAAATTGTATATTCTTTGGATAATCAAAAATGATTTAAAAAAATGAAATACACTATAAAAATACATAAAATTTCTACAGTTGATGACCTTGAAAATGCTTGGAATACGAAAGACTACAAAGAACTTTTACGAAGATTCGACTTTACAAATGATGATGTAAACGACAGCAAGGAGTTAAGGGAATTACTTTTTATGGCAATTGCTGATAGAGACCCGAGTGAAGCTGCTCGAATTGTATTGGATTATAAATTATCTGATAAAATGAATGAACATCAAATAGATTCTGTGTCTTATGAAATGTTGGTGGATAAAATTTCTGAAGAATATCCAAGAATAGGCTTACACAAAACTCTTTTTGTGATCAATCAACTTTTATACAAGGCTTTTAATGGTAAATTCCCAAACACAAAAGCCACAATTATTGATTTTGATATTACACCTAAAGCAAACGCAGATGAAACAATTACAAAAGAAATTGCCCTAAAATGTTTTACGCAGAATTTAGATAGCCATAACGTAATTATACGATTATTTGAAAAACAGCTAAATGGCGAGGAAGAATTTGATGAAGCTGATGATATTATTTGGGAAATTAAAAAGAATGAAAACTCATACAGATTAATTACTTCTGATTATTTTATGAGTCCACAAGAATTTTTGAATGAGGAGTTTGAAGCTAAAATTACATTTTTTGCAGAAGATTAAAATCTTTAATTGATGAAATTATTTCTTTTTTTTGATTTATTTAAAGTTTACAAGTAAAAGTTAATGTTGCACAATTTATTTTCAAAAAAGTTATGAATGTTAGATTAGCATCATAAATAGTTCTGCTCAAAAAAAAAGAGAAATCTTTCGACTTCTCTTTTAAAATTTGATGTTTTAGTTCTTTACCCTTCACAACTAGCACATTCTTTCTTTTGTTTGAATTTTTGTGCGGCATTCATACTGTGTTGGTAATACATCGATTTTACACCCAATTGCCAAGCGTTAACATACACTTTGTTTACGTCTTTAATTGGCATATCTGGATGTACCATAATATTTATAGATTGTCCTTGATCAATATGATTTTGACGATTTGCAGCTTGATACACAATTACATTCTGATCAATTTCTGAATAGGTTTTAAACACGTCTTTTTCGTGCTCTGTTAAAAACTCTAAATGTTGTACAGATCCATCATTATCACGAATACTTCTCCAAACATCTGGTGTGCTTCTGCCCTTTTCTTCTAAAACTGCTTCTAAAATTGGGTTCTTAATCGTGGTTTTTATCTTTGCAATATCTTTAACGTATACGTTAGACCAAATTGGTTCAATACCTTGAGACACTTGTCCTAAAATAAATGCAGATGACGTAGTTGGTGCAATTGCATTTAAGGTGGTATTACGTCTTCCATAACCTTTTAAGATCGCTGGCTCTCCATATTCTTTAGCCATGTCTTCTGACGCTTTGTACGATTTTTCTTTAATCAATTTAAAAATTTCGCTGTTTAAAGAATACGCTTCTGGACTGTCAAAAGGCAACATTTTAGATTGTAATAAAGAATGCCATCCTAAAGCGCCCAAACCTAAAGCCCTGTTATCTTTTGCAAAATTATACGCTTTTTCCATAAAACGGAAGGTAAACTGATCATCTCTATTTGGAGAATCTCTGTACACTTCTAATTTCTGAATAAATTCTTCCATTACAGCATCTAAGAAATACGTTAAGGTTTCTACAGCATCTGTATCTTTCCACTTGTCATAATGTAATAGGTTGATTGATGATAAACAACAAACAAAAGACCAATCGTCATTAGAAGGCAACATAATTTCTGTACATAAATTACTTGCGTAAATTTCTAATTTTTTATCCTTATATACATCTACAGTACCATTATTGGCATTATCTCTAAATAAAATATATGGATACCCAATTTCGCCTCTACATTGCAATACTTTTGCCCAAAGACTTCTTTTTTCTACATCACCATCAATCATTTCTTGCATCCATTGGTTACTTACAGTAACACCATGTGTTAATTCTTGTATAGGATTTCCTTCTGTACCAATTTCTAAAAATTCTTTAATATCTGGATGATCAATAGGTAAATAGGGCGAAAAACGACCTCTTCTTACAGAACCTTGGCTGACAACATCTACCATTTTTTCGAACAATTGCATAATATGCACAGAACCCGAAGAAGATCCATTATTTTTAACTTCTGCACCTCTTGGACGTAATTTACCAAAGTAACCAGAGGTTCCTCCACCTAGTTTAGACATCATCCCTACTTCTGATTGCGAGAATAAAATGTCTCCCATATCATCAGCAACATGCGACCCAAAACAACTTATTGGCAATCCTCTTCTTTTCCCAAAGTTAGACCAAACAGGAGAAGCTAAAGAATAAAAGCCTTCTGCCATGTATTTTTCAAACTTGTTGGCAAAACCTGGCTTTTGTAAAATTTTCTCGGCATTTTCAGCAATTTCACGAATTCTTCCTTCTGGTGTTGCTCCTTTTGTTAAATATCCAGATTCTAAAAATTTACGACTATTTTCTGTGAGCCATTTAATTTCTGGAGTTCCTAGATTTTCAACAATCTCTTTTCTAGAAGAGTTTCTTGCTTCAATTAACTTTTCGTGGTCTGTTTTTGGTTGAGTTTTGTTTGTGGTGTCTAAGTTCATATTAAAATAAATCGTCGCTAGTTATACTTTTTGTTCTTTTACTGTAGTTTATAGATCTTTTCACAAAGAAATCTCCGTGTTTTGTTCCAATAATTTCGTCATCAAACCATTCTGTTTCAGAAAGTAAGGCTTCATCAATATCAAATATTTTTGGTACTCCTATACTTTCTAAAGATTTATTAAATCTGTTTTTAATGAATTCGTTGATTACACTTTTTGGTAAGAAATCTAATTCGCCTTTTTCAAAAATCCAATCAATGATTTTACTTTCTGCATAAAATGCTTCGTTACACATTTCTTGAATCATTAAGGTATAATCTTCATCAAACCATTCTGGATTTTCAGATTTGATGATTTTAATGATATCAATACCAAAATCGCCATGAATCTGCTCTTCTTTAGAGGTTGCTTCAACCACATTAGAAATTCCTTTTAAGGCATTTTTATGCTTGTTAAATGCCATAATAATTAAGAATTGTGAAAACAACGAAACGTGCTCAATAAATAAAGAGAATAGCAATACTGACTCCGAAAACTCTTTATTATCTTTACTTTTAGAGTTTTGCAATGCCAATTCTAAATAATTAACACGACGCATCATTACAGGGTTTTTCTTTAAATTTTGAAACTCGTTGTTTAACCCTAAAATTTCTAATAAATGCGAATAAGCATCATGATGACGAACCTCACTTTCTGCAAAAGTAGATCCTACTGAACCAATTTCTGGCTTTGGCATTTTCTTATAAATATCGCCCCAAAAAGATTTTACAGCTACTTCTATTTGAGAAATGGCCAACATGGTATTTTTTATTGCGTGTCTTTCAGTATCAGAAAGGTTGGTTTTAAAGTCTTGAATATCGCTTGTAAAATTAAACTCAGTATGTATCCAATACGAATGTCTAATAGCATCTACATATTCGTATAATGCAGGATATTCATAAGGTTTTAAATTCACTCTTTTTTCAAAAATATTGGTTTTTCTACTTCTCGCTTGCTCATCTCTATACAAAATATAAGCTTTTGCAACATCACGAAAAGGACTATCCATTAATTTTACCTCAACTATATCTTGTACCTGTTCAACTGTTGGCATGTATAGTGGATCGTTTAATTTACGTTCTAATAACGCTCCGTTTACAATATTAGAAATGGCAACAGCATCTTTTCTTGTACCATTACTTACGGTATTCATTGCTTTTTCTATAGCATTTGTAATTTTTTCTAACTCAAAAGGGGCTGTTTGATAATCTCTCTTAATTATGTGCGTTATTTCCACTTTGTATGATATTAAGTTAATGTTATTTTCTACCTAACAAAGATTGTGATTTTTGCTTTTAAAAGAAAGTCATACTTATTCACAAATCCCTTGAAGTTTTTAACAAAATTGTAAAAAAGCTAATTTTAACACTTAAAATTTACATTTTCAATAAATTGATTGTCAGTTTTTTACGATTCCAAAATCGCTGTACCCTTTATTTTTACTGACATTCTTAAAACAGGTTTTTCTACAGTCTAAAAATTAAATAAAACGCACATTTTATTAATTTGATTTATTGGAACACCATTTAAAACAACGTTAATTTTTAACGAAAAACTTTTTAAAAAACCTATTTATTTTTCATAAAAAAAACACTAATTTTTACATACTTTCTCTTTAATTACTGCAATAAAACTGATTTTATTAGTAGTTTAAGCCAATTGAATTATTTAGATTTTTTTTACATAGCAACAAGTGCAATAATTTATTTTAAGCAACTTTTTTTTGACGTATTTTTGTGTAAATTTTATTTCTGATGAAAAAAAGGTTTCCTAAAATTGTTCAGCTTGCCATTATATCTTTATATCTTATTTTCTTGGCGGGTGCTATCGTTAGAATGACAGGTTCTGGAATGGGCTGCCCTGATTGGCCAAAATGCTTTGGGTATTACATTCCACCAACTTCTGAATCTCAAATTACTTG
Source organism: Polaribacter sp. R77954 (assembly GCF_044595335.1). Lineage (GTDB taxonomy): Bacteria > Bacteroidota > Bacteroidia > Flavobacteriales > Flavobacteriaceae > Polaribacter. The sequence goes on along the minus strand of NZ_CP138992.1, from coordinate 3,387,811 downwards.
GAAACCAAATGCTGTATTTAAAAAAGGTTTTATAATCATTAAAGATGAAGCCTTATTTGTGGCCGAAAAAGATTTAATTACCTCTGCTACTTTCAATGCAGATCATTGGGCTGAATACACCAAACACGATTATAATTTATTTAATACGTTTCATACTTGGACTGAATACATTAACAGACTGGTTTCTGTACTTGCTGGTTTCGTGTTTTTATTTCTAATTTATGCCTCCACTAAATTTTGGCGAGAAAACAAAACAATTACATTACTCTCTTTTGGGGCGTTTTTATTAATGTTATTTGAAGCTTGGCTAGGAAAAACAGTGGTTGACACTAATTTAACACCAACCATTATAACCATTCATATGGTTATTGGCTTAATTATTATTGCTATTTTATTGCGTATAAAATTTATCATTTCTGATAAAAAAACGTTCACCTACAATTCTTTATTTAATAAATTATTGATAGCTTCTGTAATTTTTTCATTGATTCAGATTGCTATGGGTACTCAAGTAAGACAATTTATTGACGAACAGGTAAAACAATTTGGTTTTGAGAACAAAAACTATAGTTTAATGAATCCGAGTTTTAAATTCTATTTCCATAGATCATTTACCATTGCTATTGTTTTGGTAAACTTAGGAATGTTTTACATCAACCAAGCAAAAAACTTAGGTTATAAACTGGTAAATTGGATTGTATTTTTAATCTTTTTAGAAACAATAACCGGAATTTTGATGTATTATGCTGAGTTTCCTATGGGCACACAAGCTGTACACTTGTTATCTGGTGCATTTTTATTTGGGTTGCAATTTTATCTTTGGATGCAGAGCAGAAGGACTGTTGGTAGTTAAGTGGTTGTTGGTTTTTAGTTTATGATTTGGAGTTTGGAGTTTGGAATTAGCAAAAATCAATATAATTACAGTTTTAAATAAAAGTCTTTGGTTAAATTGATATATTCTTTTGTGTATTGATGGCGCTCTTTTTCTATAATTAAATGTTCTTCTTTTATCTTTTTTTGATAAAAAGAAAACTCCAACAAACTCCGTTTTATTTCTGAATTAGAGTTTCCTTGTACTCTGCAAACTCTATTTAAAAATAAATGATGCGCTTTGGCTAAATTTACAAATGCTTTTTCTTCCTTTAATGGTATAATCACCGAAAATATTCCTTCTGACGATAATATTTTAACCACACCTAAAATCAATTCCTCAAAAGATAATGCAGCCGTAAAACGTGCTTTATTTCTTGATTCATTATCGGTTTTAAACTCATCTGTATAAAAAGGCGGATTAGAAACTATTAAATCATAGGTTTCTTCTTCCTCTGCTATTTCATTAGCAAAATCTTGAAAAGTACTATGATAACAGTACAACCTATCTCCCCAAGCAGAGCTCTCAAAATTCTCAACAGACTGTTCATAAGCCTTTTCATCAACCTCAACAGCATCAATTGTCATTGCTTCAGTACGTTGGGCTAGCATTAAACCAACAACCCCTGTACCAGAACCAATATCTAAAATAGCATCTGTATCATCATCAACTTTACACCAAGCACCTAAAAGCACACCATCTGTACCAATTTTCATTGCAGTTTTATCTTGATGGATTGTAAATTCTTTAAATTGAAAAGGTTTATTCATTTTTCAAAAATACAACGAAATTTTAGGGTTTTAACCTGTTGTATAGTTTTTGTATTGGTCAGTTCGTTTTGATACACAATGTTTATACCTATTTTTATAAAAAACATTAACATGAAACAATTTTACACAGTAATCTTTTCTTTTGTAGTAACATTCGCATCTTTTTCACAACAAATGCCTATTGATTTTGAAAATAGCAACCATATTTTTTCGGGCTTTAGTGGTGCAAGTTTTGCACAAGTGAATGACCCTAATGAGGCTACAAATAAAGTAGGCCAATTTAATAATAATGGCGCTGTTGTAGATCAAGGTTTTTATATCGACTTAAATAGAGATATAGATATTACAATTCAAAAAGAAATTACACTTTCTTTTTATGCTTTTGACCCAAATGAACATAAAATTTTAGTGAAGTTAGAAAATGGTACAAATCCAGATGTTGAAGTGCTACAAACTATTACTAGCGGAAATGCCACAAATTGGCAAAATGTTACTTTCAATTTTTCGAGCGCAAAAGAAACCAGTACAGGAAACACCGTGAATGCAACAGGAACCTACAGAAAATTGGTGATTTTTATTGATTTAGGGGCCACTACAGCAGGAACCTATTTATTTGATGATATTTCTGATGGTTCAATACCAACAGATCCCAATAAATTAGATGTTGTTTATGATAAATTAGTTTGGTCTGATGAGTTTGATAACAATACATTAGACAAAGAAAAATGGCACCACCAAACTATAGGTATTGTAAATGGTGGTTGGGCGAATGGCGAAATACAACATTATACAGATCGTGAAGAAAACTCTTTTGTAAGAAATGACAATTTGCATATTGTAGCTAAAAGAGAAACTATTGTGCAAAATGGTGTGTCTAGAAATTTTACATCTGCAAGACTAAACTCTAAATTTGCTTTTACTTATGGTAGAGTTGACGTAAGAGCAAAGCTACCTGAAGGCGAAGGAACTTTTCCTGCAATTTGGACCTTAGGTAAAAATATTAGTGAACCTGGTGCTTACTGGCAAACACAAGGTTTTGGCACAACTCCTTGGCCAGATTGTGGAGAAATTGACATTATGGAACATGGCTTACATGCCACAAATACAGTTTCTAGCGCTCTTCATACACGCTCTAGTTTTGGCAATACAGTAAACACCAAAACAAAACCGTTAACAGATGTTGCCAACACGTATCATGTGTTTTCTATGAATTGGTCTCCGAATCAAATTACTTTTTTGATTGATGATGAAGTTCATTATACTTATAAAAAACCCGCTAATTTTACTGATGTTAATTCTGATGGTATTAATGATGGTTGGCCTTTTGATGACCCACAATTTTTGCTTATCAATTTTGCAATGGGAGGTATTGCTGGGGCTGTAAGTCCTAGTTTTACAGAAAGTAGCTTAGTCATAGATTATGTTAGAATATACCAACAATCTACAGCTAGTACTGATGACATTTTTAATGATAAATTTACAATATACCCAAACCCGTCATCGAGCTTTATCCACATTAAAACTAATGAAAATATAAACAACATTGAAATTTATTCACCTATTGGTGAACAAGTTTTTACAAAAAAAATGGATTTCGAAAAGATTGATATTTCTAGTTTAAGCTCAGGATTATATTTCATAAAAATTTACAATGGTAAAAAAGTTGCAACCCAAAAAATTATCGTGAGGAAGTAAGTTTTTGTAAATTTGTAGTAAATATCCTATCCATGAAAAAAATAATAGCGATTTTGAATTTTGTCTTAATTTTTGGTTGTACAGTTGCATCCACAGAAGAAGAACAAGTGACAGAAGTATTAGATAAAACCATACGAATGGAAATTACAACTTTACAACAAAGTGATGCTGTACAAATTTCTTATTACGATTATATAACTGATACGTACATTGTAGAACAGCATATTTTTGACTACGATTCGTCTGGCAGTGCCATTCCAAAAATCATCACTTTAACCGATTATGACTTTAGATATATTACAGGAGAAATTTACAGAAACAACCCAATACCGGTTGAAATTTCTTTAAAAATATATGTTGATGACGAATTAATTATTGAAGAAAGCAAAACCGGAGATGGTTCTGAATATATAAATATCAGCTTTAATTACGACATTTTAAAACAAGAAAACATTTAAAATTTGCAGAGAGGAAGGAACTAACACAATTCCCATAAACCCTGTATTTATCTATGTTTCCAAATATATGAATTTTTACTGACACCTAATTAGTCCCTTAAAATTTAATCTCTAATATACTTATTTACTATATCTAATTGAATCCCAGAGTATTCAGAAAATTCATCTACAGTTATAAATTGATGAGGTTCTTTATCCAAAAAACTTTTTATATCATTTAAAAGCTTTCGCCCATAACGTTCACTGCGCCCTGTAATGCGCTGAATGTCCTTTGGGTATATGCAAGCTCTTTTTTGATTCATAATACACTATCTATGCTTTATCCATATTCTATAATTATAGGATGATGGTAATAATGCGTTGTTAAAATGTTGACAACACGTTAGTGTTATCAATATTTTAATGACGTTTATGGTGTTATCGGAAAGAACATCCAAAAACGGAATTTGATTTTTTATTGACTGCCATAAAGTTACGTGATTTGAAATATTAATCATAAAAAAAAGTAAAAATTATGGCAAAACAAACAGGTATTATCAAATTAAAAGGAACTATCGGAGGTATTTCTTTTTACAAAACAAGTGATGGACATTTAGCTCGTGAAAAAGGTGGTGTGGACAAAAACAGAATTCAAAATGATCCTGCATTTCAAAGAACGCGTGAAAATGGTTCTGAATTTGGAAGAGCTGGTAAAGGAGGAAAAGTATTGCGAAATGCAATTCGTGTGCTTTTGCAAAATGCAAAAGATAAAAGAGTAGTTTCTCGTTTGACAAAAATTTTAGTGGCAGTTACTAAAACTGATATTGTTAATGAAAGAGGTCAGAGAACTTTACAGGAAGGAAATTTAAACCTTTTAGAAGCGTTTGAATTCAATTTAAACGGAAAATTAGGCGCAACTTTATTCGCACCATTTATAAAAGCATTTGATAGAGTTTCTGGAGATGCAACTTTAAATTTAGCTGCTTTTTCTCCGACTGTTAGAATTGCAGCTCCTGCAGGTACAACACATTTTAAAATTGTAATGGGTGCTTCAGAATTAGATTTTGTAAATGAAACTTCAACTTTTGAAAATGACGAAACTGCAATTTTGCCATACACTGTTGCAAATACAGCTGCAATTGCTTTGACAGCTTCAATCACTGCAAATTCTACCTTTCCTGTAGTACAGGTGTTAGGAGTTGAATTTTACCAAGAAGTAAATGGACAGATGTATTCATTGAAAAATGGTACTTATAACGCATTGTCTGTTACCATTATTGATAAACCTTAAAATGGAGTTAATTCTTCATAGAAGCTATTTTGAAGAGGGTACCAATGGTACTCTCTTTCATTCAAGTAAATTTCTTTGCCATACCATTGAATTACCCTGGATAAATAATGCGCGAAGTATCTCCTGCATACCAGAAGGAAAATATGAAGTTATTCCTCGCTTTTCTAAAAAGTTTAAAAATCATTTGATATTGAAAAATGTAGCTAATAGAAGCTTTATTTTATTTCACCCTGCAAATGATGCAAAAAGAGATTTAGAAGGTTGTATTGCTCCTGTAACTTACTTAAGTGGTATTGGAAAAGGGGTTTATTCAAGGGATGCAATGCAAAAATTACTGTCTTTGGTTTATCAAGCTAAAGAACGAAAGGAAAAAATAATATTAATCGTTAAATCACAGAATTATGAAAATTATAGAACGTTATAAAAAACCAACTCCGAAATTCTTTAGAATTTTAAGAAATATTGGAATTGCATTAGCTACTGCAGGAGGTGCAATTATTGCAGCACCAATAAGTATTCCTGCAACAATAATAACAATTGCTACATATATGACAGTTGCAGGAACTGTGGCAACAGCTGTAAGTCAAGCTGTAGTTTCTGATGAAAAAGAGAAAACAGTATTAAAAACAAATAAAAAAAAGAACTAAAATGAATTTTCACATCCCACATCAAAATTTGAGTGCTGGTGTCATTGGTGGTACTTTTTTAACTACAATTTCTCATATTGGTTCAGAGGATATTATTACAACAATTGTTTTGGCAACTTTGGGAGCAATTGTTAGTTTTATTGCTTCTGTAATGATGAAGTTTTTTGTAAAATCAATAAAAAAACATCATAAAAAATAAAATTTAAACATCAGTAATTAGAAAGAGCATTTATATTTTGAATGCTCTTTTTTATACATCCAATATTTTTGTTTTTTACTTAACGAAATGAGACAAACAAAGAATTTTGATAAAGAAACTAAATGAATTTAGCAGAATTTTTGTGCAGATGAATGAGATAAGGGAAAAACATTAGCAGGTTTTATCGTTTTTAAAGTTTGATAAACAGAGGTTGATTTTTAGTAAGGAGTTTATCAAACTTTAAAAATGGTAGCCCAATGGCGATTGAATGAAAATTATTAAAGACGAAGTACGTAGTGCGCTGGCAGAAGCGAAAATAAGTGTGTATTTTTTTATTTGTTCTGTATTATTTTTCTGATTGTTTTTGTAAAAAGTGAATGCCTCTAAAAATATTTCTATTGTTAGTAAATTTCTATGGTTACTAAATTGTTTTTAAACTTGGATTAGCATTTGCTTTTGTGAAAACAATTTTATCCCATTTTCTTACAAATAAAAAAATATACTCTTATTGGCTTTTTCTTGATTTTATAGGTGCTTTAGAATTTCTTTTATAAACTGAAATTTGATTAGTTCTATCAAAGTTAATTACACACTACCAACAAGCACTTATAAAAACAATGCAACAAAGACTGAATGTTGTTAAAATAACCAAACTTCATTATTAATTACGGATGTGAGCGTTGGAAGAGCGGCTATTTTACATAATGGCGTTATAGTGCCTGGAACTTTTGTGGAAGAGCAGTATAACTGCGCATTATGTAAAGATAGCTTTGGGGAGTTTTGTGTTTTATGAAATAATATAAACGCGTTGCTTTTTAGAGTTGTGTAATGAGTTTGCGAATGGAACAAGCTCTAAAATGCAACTACCTGTAGATTTTAAAACGCTAAACTTGCATTGGCGCGCGGAACAAACCAAAAGACAGAGATTTTTTGCTTTTGCAACAAACTGGATTTTGGTTTGTGGGGAATTTAACTATTATCAAGTAACTTATGATGTAGTTTTATATTTTCAATTTCATAAACTTTTGTAGCAATGCATTCTAATTTATCTGGATTGAAAACGGCTAAATTATAACCTTCAGCAAATAATGAACTCTGATATTCTACACCATCAAAACCTAATGATTTGATAAATTCTGAAATATATTGAGTAGGAATATAATCTAATTGTTTATCTCTTTTTCTTATTGGTAACGAGATCTCTTTTTGTAAAGTCTGTATAAATGGAACATAGGTTAAAAAATCTTCTATGGCTTCATTTTCAGACCAAGGAATAGGGTCGTCTTTTGGATTTCTTAAATTAAGAATTTTTAAATCCTCATTTAACCGAAATTCGCCAACTGTAACATAATCAAATAAAGATGCTCTTGTTTCATATAATGATGTTTCTAACTTATCAGCTATATATAAATAAGATATTCCTTTAGGATTTGCTCTACCACCAGTAGCGAGTTCGTCAGGTGGATTGCCCATTTGGTTTGAATTAAAACCAATTTTATCTGATATACGACATCTATAAAAGATACGCCCTTTTTTTATTGTTTTATAGAAGCTTTCGTGATTGAAGAAATTAGCTAATTTTTTTAAATCAATGGTATTTTTAATATGATATCGATTTACAGATTTGATTTCATCCTTGAATTCCTTCCAAATACTATGAATTTGATTTGTTTCAGAAATTAGTTCAATCTTTATTTCTGATGATACATTCTCATTAAATAATTCATTTAAAATTTCTTCTTCATCTACAAAAATTGATTCAAATAATAGTTTATTATCATCAACTAAATTAGTGGTGAGATTAAAGTCTTTTTTTACGGATTGTGCTAAATTAAATTCTGAATCAACATCCACTTCATACAAAGAAATTATATTCCGAAAAAAAGGAGCTAATTCTCTTGCTGCATAAATAGATACACTTATTGAATTGCAAAAATCACAATTTCCATTTCTGTCATCAGCATTAATTATACTTATTAAGTATTCGCTATTGAAACAATTTACACAACAATTCATAATTAAATCTTATCTACAATTAATTCGATATGATTCATTATTGATAGTTTTTTTAAGGTACCTAAACCAGGAAAGTGTCCTCGATTATGAAGATCTTTATAAACTTCAACAGCTTTGGTGTTAATATTATTGCTAACACACCAATTAACAAGTTTTTCAAGTGCTTCTGCAAATTTACCTCCTATATCAGATACATCACCATTTGAGTCAGATACAAAATGTTTTACCATTATTTTACCGGATGCATTAATATAAGATAAATGCATAGCAACAGCTCTTGGTAAAAAACCTGAATCTGAATAGTTGTCACCAACTGTTAAAAAGTCAGAGAAACCAAAAAAACCTTCAGCTTTATAAAAACTGTATTCTTCAGAAAAAGGACTTTCCCCTACTTCAAGATAATCTGCATTTCTTGGCATATCTCTAAAATAATCATCTAATGAAATTCTGCTATCTTCAGAGAATAATCTATAATAACGCCTACTTGTATGACTAAAGTAAATAATATTGTAAATAACGTTTATGTTACTTTGAATTTCAGTAATACTAACTTCTGATATTTCAGAATTATGAATTAAAGTAACGCCTTTATAATCTAACTCTAAACTATTTACACCTTCAATTAAAGCTGGAATTTGCTCTTCAATTTTTGTGTCTATAATTATTGCAATTTGATAATTATTATAATGTTGCAATACCTCTTTTAAAAGATCTATAATTTTATTACCCTCACCAACTAAACCACCCACTTTAGGATTGATAATAACACTAAAGTTTACATTTTTAGATGCTAAAGTTTTTAATGCAGATTTTAAGGTAGAAGAACCTTTAATTGGTTCGATTACAGGTGAAATTTTAGTTGAAAAATTTGGTAGTAAACCACATAATTCTCGTAACGCGATTAATTCAAATTGTTTACCTCTGACATATGGGAAATACATAGCTTACTTTTTTTATAAAGAAAATCTTCTAATTCAATGAAATCTTTTTTTGAAAAATTTAAAGTGTAACAGATATGTTTTAATGAATCTGGGACTAAATCATCATTAAATAATTCTGGATTAGAAATATTTCTAAATTTTAATTCTTTGATAACTAATTTTTGAAACTCTAAAATATCTATTTTTTTTGAAAGTTTAAAACACTCTCTAAAAATTAGTGTGTTAGGAACAACAGGAATTGCTCCAAAATGTTTTTTCAGTAAACTAATATATTCATCTTTTCTTAAACTCTTGAATAGTGTTTCGTGGGAAAATGAAAAATTTTGTTCTGCTTTTTTAATAGTTTTAAGCGCGTTTCTTTTTGTTAATTCAATTAAACCAATTTCTGTGTTATGAAACTTAACTAATAGATTAGGAATGTGTTTTGAATTTGAAACCACATAGATTTTATCAGCAAATTTTTTATAATCTGCTAATTGTTTATCCAATTTATCTAAACCATCTAATTCAGTTTTTATTTCATAAACACGAGCTTCACCATTTAAAATAACAAAGTCTGCTATTGAATTACCAATTTTAAATTCTGATAGTGCTATTGAATTTTTTAAGCTATACTTTTTAAGAAGTTTTTGATTTAAAAGGATGTTTTTATAAATATATTCATTTTTGTAAGTACCTAAAAGTGATTTGTAAATAGCATTAATGACTTCAAAGTTAGTGGTAGAATCTGATATTTTAGTGTGTTTGTTAATACGATAAAATGTATCAAAATAATTCTTATCCTTTACTATTTTTTTAAAATTAGCAGGAGATAGAATTTGTGATAAATTCCTTAAACTTTCTATATTTTTAGCTACTTGCATTATTTTACAAAGTTAACAATTTACAAAATTTAAACTAAATGATTTAAAAACTATTTTCGTTTATCTAAACTTTCTTTATCAAAAGCAATCAAATTAAATAATTCTCGCATTCTGGAACGTACACGAATACCATATCTACTCTCTAATTCTTGTGCATTTAAGTTTGTAGTGGTGTGTGTTCTAATTTTACGTTTTAAGAACAAATCATAGCGAGAAAGAAGTATTTCTCCCATTACATTGCAATCTTTACCAAAATGTCTTCCTGTGGTTTCTACACCTAAATCATCAAAACAATAAAAGCCATTATTACCATAATCTTCAATAATTTTAAAACCACTTTTATTAAAATTGAAAGTGATATTTCTTGCAGGGATTAGACTATGTTGATTTTGATGAGGTACAATAAACGGTAATAATTTCATTAAACTTGTTTTTCCACAACCTACTGGTCCTGACAATAAAATACCTTTGTTTGGATCTATCTTTAATTTTCTGCAAGTTTCAAAATCACGAATGAAATAGATACATAGTTTATATAAAACAGTTTCATCTTCTGAATATATTTTGAAATTTTTACCAAATAATAATTTTCCTTTTGCTTCTAAATAGATTAACATTTTTGGAAAATCGTATTTTATTTGATTTCCATTCTGTACGCCCAATTGAAATTGCACACTTCCTTCTTGAATGATATGTGGTTGTATTTTAATCATAAAGGTTCGTTGTAATTTTTATTTTTACTGGTCTTTAGGTTGTCTTGATTTTGGCTAACTGATTTTTGCGTTTCTTTATTTTTTATTTCTTCGGATTTTATCATCCAATTTTTAGCTGTTGCTTTCCAATTGACAATTATTGTTTTGCCACCAACTTTCCAACCAATACCCTGGTAATGGTTGAAGAATTTTTGTGCTTCAATTATTGGCCATTTTTCTTTTTTGAAAAAATCAATAACTATTTTTTCATTTTTGGGCTGGTCAAGTTTATTAATGTTTTTATTGTTTCTATTAGTTTGTATATGTTTATTAATAGATACCAGTGCTTGTCCACTGCTTGTCTCGATATTGGTATTGTTGTGTACCAGAGCTTGTCCAGTACTTGTCTCGAATTTGAACATCTTAATTTTACTTCCTTTATAAGGGTTATGTGATGGATAATAAATTATATATTTCCAATGACTTAATTCTTTAATACACTTGTGATAGGTAGATTTTGAACCTATTTTAGAAAAACGCATTACCTCTTCACGATTTATATAGAATTCTTCTAAAAAGCGGTTGTTATTCCAAATTTGAAATAATGCTACATACAGGCTAATGTGTGTCGGATTTAAACGATTGTCTTTTGAGAATTGGAAGAATACACCTTTAAGGTGTTTTATAAAATTTACGTTTTGCATAAAGTAAGATTTCTCGATAACTGCGTTACATACTTTCAATGAAAATGTATTTTCATCTACAGCAATGCGCGAAATGACAGGATATTTTAACTTTAGAATTTATTATGAATGCGATTTTCTTCTAAAACTTTTACAATTTCTTCATAATCATAGTAAATTACACCACCTACTTTAGAATAGGGAAGTGTTCCATTGATTCTTAAATTTTGTAAAGTACCTGGAGAAATACTTAATAAATCTCTGACTTCTGGAGATTTTAACCACTTTTTTGGTGCAAAGCCAGATTGATGGTTAATCATTGCTTTGATGTCTTCTAATAATTCTTCTTTGAACTCTCTTAAATCTTCTGTTGTAATAATTGATGTTGGCATTTGAAAACGGTTTTAATGAAAGAAGAAGCTGTTGGTTTTCCCCCAATAAACAAAACAACTCCTTCTTTCTGATTTGACTTTCGTTTGCAAATATGTACTGAATTATTAAGTTTTACACACAAGCTACACCCAACTTGGGTGTTTTTACTCGCTCATTATTAATGTGTTATAATGATTTATTTTAGTTTTTTGATTTTTAAATTAGCATAACAAAAAAGTGCAAATTATATGAAAATAATTTGCACTTTAAAACACCCAAGTTGGGTAATTATTCTTCTGACTCTATCATTTTTTTTAAAAGCGATTCTCTTATTTTATCTATAAATTTTGTTTGGTTTATTTTTCTTGATTTTATTTCTAAAAATGTTCTGTAATAATCGCCTAATTCAATATTGAACATCTGCTCACAAACTGATGCCAATTCTTTTATATCTGCTGTACCACTATTAATTGCTCCTGAACTATGCAGTGCGTATATAAGCTCTATTAGATCTGTTTTATTACCAGTCCAGAATAATTTTGATTGTTTCGTAAAGGCTCCATAATTTGTTTCCATTGTACTATAATTTTCAAGTTTATCTATTTCTATTTTTAAATAGATGATTAACATATCATAAGCAAGTATTGTTGCAACAGAAGAATCGTGACTTGTTGAAAACGTATCATCAGTAAAAAAAGAAAGTGAATCTGGAAATAATCTTAAATCTACTTTACCTCTCATAAAATATTCTTCATCGAGAAATTTAGCACCTCTTCTAAAATAATGATAAAACTCTAAATTGTCATTAAAATAATTTTGCAGTTTATCAATATGATTGTTAAAGTATTTAATTTGTGATTTATTGCTACTTCGTGGTCTTTTACTTTCTATATTAAATAACTTTACATAATAAATTAATTTGCTAAAAACATAAGGTTTAGAATTTTTAAAAAAATGAATTTCTTCACTTTTAGAAATCGTTCTGATTTTAAGAAACAAATTTTTTATTTGACCTAAAACTCGTTTCGTAATTCTTATACCTTCTTCTGCTCTTTCAATTGCACCTTCAATTTCTTTTTCTAAAAACTCTAAATTGTGATCTAACTCTTTAATAATTTTTTCAATCTTTTTCAATTTTCATAATCTGGAGGAAATCATCTTATAGCAAAAATGATTTTTGTTACTATTCTATTTATTGGTTCATTTCCATAGTATGGTCATATTTACAACAACCAGGTAAATTATCATAAGCATCTAAATCTCCTATCGCTTTTTCTGTATCATAACCAGAAGCTGCAATTGCTTTATGAATAGCCATTTCATTAGTTTTACTTTCATCAAAAGAAACAGCAATTTTCTTTTTATCTACATCCCAAGCTGCAGTTGCAACACCTTCAACATTGTTTGCTGCTTTTTCTATGGTACTTTTACACATACCACAGTTTCCTCTTACACCAAAAGAAATTTCTGTTGTTGCCACTTCTTTAGAAACTTCAGTTTTGTTGGTGTTTGTTTCTTTTTTACCTTCGTTTTTACAGCTTACAAATACTGTTGCTGCAATAATTACTACACTTAAAATTACTTTTTTCATTTGTTTAAAATTTAATTATTAATTTGTTTTATTATTCTATTACTTGTTTTACTTCACCACAGGTTAACATTTTATCACCATAATAAGGATTTATTACTTTTTCTTCTTTACTTAACCAATACGCACCTTTGTTACTATTTGCCATAGGACAGAATTCTACAAACACTTTTGTGTTGATTCCGAATATTTGAATTGCTTTTATTAAGTTTAAAGACAAATTTTTAAAATGACTTCTTTGTTCTTCAATATTTGATGCTTTAGAAATTGATGTAGTAGAAATTTTTATCTCTTTTACTAACGACATCCAATCTGTATGAGTTTTATTATCTTTTAGTAGGTTCATATCTACTTTAGATATGTTTTCTAATAGCTTTTTTGAAGCTGAAATTGATTTATTAGTTTCTTCTTTAACCAGAGCGTCTTTTAATTTTATATACTCATTAAAAACTGTTTTTAATTGATTTTGAAAATCTTCTGACACTTCTATTCTCTCGTTTTTATTGAAGCTGTTTGTTATTGATGAAGTATTCTTTTCCATACCAAGATGATTTTCGTGACCTGTCATTACTTTACCACCTTTTTTATTCATCATAGATTTTTTGCCTTGTAATTGAGCTGCTGCATCAACCGTAAAAGTTCCATTAGTTACAATTTCATCTTCATTTTTTAAACCTTTTAAAACTTCGTAGTTATCGCCAATTCTATTGCCTAACGTAATTTCGCGCATTTCAAAAACAGGAGTATTCTCATTCGTTTTTACATAAACAACAGAGCGTTTTCCTGTCCATAAAACCGCTGATGCTGGTATAGAAATAATTGTTTCTTCATTTGAATTTATTCCTTTAATTTTTCCTTCAACAAACATTCCTGGTTTTAATAGGTTGTTTCTATTATTAAGTACAACTCTTAATTTTACGGTTCTTGTTTTTGTATCTAAAACAGGGTCTATAAAATCTACTTTTGCACTAATTACTTTATTGGTATTTGTTGTTATAGAAATTTCTTGACCTTTTTTAAACAAACCAATCTGATTTTCATACACATCAAAATTTGCCCAAAGAGTGTTAAAGTTTGCTATTTTAAATAATGGTTGCCCTTGTTTTACAGACGCTCCTTCTGCTACTAATTTTTCCGAAACTGTACCAGAAACAGTTGCATACACAGGAAAGTTCTCTTTTACTTTACCTGATGTCTCAATTTGATTAATTTGAGTTTCTGAAAGTTTCCATAATTTCAATTTGTTACGAACAGCTTTGTATAATGTTGGTTGTGTTTCTTTTAAAGAGGAAGCAGTAATTAATTCTTGTTGTGCAGCAAATAATTCTGGTGAATAAATAGTTGCTAATAGTTGCCCTTTATTAACCTTTACACCTGTAGAATTGATGTTTAAACGTTCTATTCTACCAGAGAAATAACTTACTTGTATAGCATTTTCTTCTTCATTTTCTACAATTTTTCCTGATAATAGAGTTCCATTATCTTCTACTTTAGCATTACCAACAATAGACGTTTGAATGTTTGCTAAAGCCATTGCATTTTCTGTCAGTTTAAATTGGTCTGCCATTAAACCATCTGAACTATTTTCTGCAGGAATTAAATCCATTCCACAAATTGGGCAATCACCAGGTTCTGATTTCATAATTTGTGGATGCATAGAACACGTCCACATTTGACTTTTTGTAGAAACTTCATTGTGATTGTGAGTTGTCTTATCAGAAGAATTTCCGAAGAAAAAATAGCCCAACAACAAACCGAAAGCAAGTATTCCTAAATAGATTGCTATATTTTTATTTTTCATTTTCTAAACGTTTTATCATCGCTTTCATTTCTTCAATTTCTCTTTTCTGCGCTTTAATAATATCTTCTGCCAATTTTTTAACTTCTGGGTCTTTAATATCAGCTCTTCCACTTGTAAGGATTGCAATTGAATGATGTGGAATCATTGCTTTCATCCAAAGAACGTCGCCAACTGTAGATTTTTGCTCACGAACCAAACCTAATGAACCTGCAAAAAGAACAAAACTTCCAATAAGAATTGCAATGTTTTTTTTCTTATTCTCATACATATTTCTCATAAAAAACCACATAATAACTGCCATTGTAGAAGTACCTAAACAAACCATATAAAAGCGTGTTAGACTAAAATATACGTGGTCAAATTCATAGGTATTTAAATACATAGTTATATACATCGCTATAAAAGATAAACCTAACATTAAAAAGAATTTGGTGTAATTGCTCATACTTTTATTACTGTCTTTGTGTTCATTTGAATTCATAATTTTTCTATTTTAAATTGTTAACATTAAAACTGCCATTATAATCATAATTGCGTTTTCTATAAAAGTAGCTTCTGTCATTGGTAATTTTAAAGCAGTACCAAGACAAGCGCATCTAATTGCTTTTTTGTCTAAAAGTGTTTTTGAAACTCCAATTGTAGTAACACCTAAAATAACCAGTGTAATTATTAGGGCTACAGTTATTTCAAAACGCATTAAAAACATTAGACCTAATGCAGTTTCTATAAAGGGATATATTTTAGCATAAATAGGAACTCTTTTTGCCAAAGGATCATACATTCTAAATGAATCTGGAAATCCTTTTAAATCTAACATTTTAAAAAAGCTAAATACAATGTAGAATAAACCCATAAAATCGAGCATAAAACTACTCCAATTCCAGTTTTTGTAGTTCAATAAAATACCTGCAGTTGTAATATAAAAGATGATTAGAAATAATGGTTTTAATTGCTCGAATTTTGATTTTTCAAATTCTTCACCAAAATCTACTGCTGGTATTTCTTTCTTTTCTTCTTTTTTTTCTGAAAGTGTATATTTTTCTGGCAAAGCATCTTTTAAAACTTTGGTTTCTATATGTTTTTCCATTGTAACTTCTGCTTCTCCTTTTTCGAGATTTACAGAAACATTGGTAACATTATTTATATCTCCTAAATATTTTTCTACAGAAGCTTTGCAGTTTCCACAAGTCATTCCTGTAATATTATACGTGTGTTTCATTATTAAATATTTTAAATTAATCTGTAAAATTACATTGAGCTTTTCTAATTTACTTTTCTAATTATGGTTCATATTTATACAATTTTGTCTAAAGACTTTCTATTCCATATCTCTGATTTTTTATAATCTGTCATTGTAATACCTGTATTATTTTTAAATTGTTTTGCTAAATGACTGCTATTATTATAGTTTAAACTGTACGCTATTTCTGTAAAGTTTAAGTCATTTAGTTGGATGTGTTCTTTTACTTTTTCAATTTTGAGACTTATAAAATATTTCTCAAGTGTTATGCCTTCAGATTTACTAAAAGACTTGCTTAAAAAAGAATATGTTTTACCTAATTCGTTTGCTAATTCAGAAAGTATATAGTCTGTGTCACTTTTATCAATATGTTTAATTAGTGCTATTTTAATTTTTTCTATCAAAGCTTTTGATGTCTCTTTAATAATTTCGAAACCTTCCTTTTTTAATGCCTTTTCAAGTTTTTCAAAATTATTATTGTCATTTTCTTTTATCTCAACTTTACCAAGTTCTATAGACAAGATCTGAAAACCTAAATTATTAAATAACTGATGAACAACTGTTTTACATCTGTTACAAACCATATTTTTTATATTTAGTGTTTGCATCTTTTTTAATTGGTTAGGTAATTAATAATTGTGGTTTGTACGAAGTAAGATTTTATAGACTCAATTTGATTCATTTCAAACTTCAATTGTAACTCTTGAATATCTAATACATCATTAAAATCGATAGTACCAGTTTCGTAGTTTTTAATTAGAATTTCTTCTGCATTTTTAGCTTGTTTCAGATTTTTAGTTTGTGTTTTATAACTAATTCTTGCAGAAATGCGTTCGTTTTTTGCTTTATCTAAAAACGTTTCTAATTTATTTTTTCGTTCTTGCTTCTGTGCTAAAACTTCTTCTTGTTGTAAGCTATTTTGTTTGGTTTTTGATTTATAACTATTATTAAAAATAGGAATAGAAAGAGATACCATTGGCATCAAAATATCCTTACCATTATCACTAAAACTAATATTTGGACGTTCTGTAACATTTATATAGTCTAAACCAAAACCAATCATTGGAGCGCTTTCTTTCTGATTTAATAATTCTGATTTTTCTATAGATTGATACAATCTATCGTACTTTAATAATTCTGGATGAACTGATAAATTATTAGTTTTGGTATCAAAATTTTCTGCAGGAAAATTCAAATTACCTACAACATTTATAAAAATTGATTTATCACGATTCAATAACTTATTGAAAGTAGTTTGTTCTGCTAAATACTGTTGATTTAAAATTGCCAATAATTGCTCCATTTCATTTTGGCGCATTTGCAAACGCAATACATCTACCATAGATGCCTTATTAACTTCAACGGATGTTAATGCTAATGTTTCATAAGTTTGAAGTAGTTTTATATTTTCTTTTAAAACATTTTGCTTTGCTTTATTTGCATACAAATTATAATATGATTGGGAAACTGAAGTAATTAGTTTTCGTTTGGCAATAACAATATCTTCATATTTAACCTCTGCCATAGAAGAAACATAGCTTTCTCTGGAAGTAATTGTACCAAACCAAGGCAACATTTGCTTCACAGAAATTCTAAAACGTTGTGCTCCAGTTCTGGTTTCTGGTTCACTTACAAAATACCCAACACCAAATTCAGTATTAGGCAATGTATTTACTTCATTCACTTTTTCTGAAGCAATATTATATTGCAATTCAAATTTTTGAATTGCTGGATTGTTTTTTAGAGCTTGCTCAATAAGTACATTTAATTCTTGTGCATTTGAAAAACCAAAAGCTAAAAAACTTATGAGTGTAAAAATTAAATTTTTCATTTGTTTGCTTTTTTTAATTTGAATTCTTCTCTCCAACTATATAAAACAGGTAAAAGAAAATAAGATGTGATATCTATAACCATTCCTCCAAAAATTGGAATTGCCATTGGAATCATAATATCGCTACCTTTTCCTGTAGAGGTTAAAACTGGTAATAATGCTAAAATTGTTGTAACAGTAGTCATTAAACAAGGACGAATTCTTTTTTCTGCAGCTTCCAAAGCTGAAGCTCGTATGCTCTTTTTATCTGCAGGTTTTTCACGTTTAAAAGTTTGTGTTAAATAGGTTGCCATAACTACACCATCATCTGTAGCAATACCAAACAATGCAATAAAACCAACCCAAACTGCCACACTTAAATTGATGGTTTTCATATTAAATAAGTCTCGCATATTTTCACCAAAAAAGCTAAAATTGAAAAACCAATCTTGCCCAAACAACCAAATCATAATAAAACCACCTGCAAAAGCAATGGTTATGGCTGTAAAAACCATAAATGATGTAGCAACCGATTTAAACTGAAAATATAAAATCAAGAAAATAATTGCTAATGCTAATGGAACTATAACAGACAGGGTTTTTTCTGCACGTAATTGGTTTTCATAGGTTCCCGTAAATTTATAACTGATGCCTTTTGGAACCGTTAATTCGCCAGAATCTATTTTTTGTTGAAACAATTCTTGGGCATTTTCAACGACATCAACTTCTGCAAAACCATCTAATTTATCAAAGAGTACATAACCAATTAAAAAAGTATCTTCACTTTTTATAACTTGTGGACCTTGCTCATATCTAATCGTTGCTAACTCGCTTAAAGGAACAGGGTTTCCTTTTTCAACAGGAATATAAATGTCTTTTATCGATTCAGGATTGTTACGCAATTCTCTTGGATACCTAACTCGAATACCATAACGTTCTCTTCCTTCAACAGTTTGAGTTAATTGCATACCACCAACTGCAACTTTTAAAACATTCTGAACGTCTTCAATAGAAATTCCATAACGTGCTATTTTTTCTCTATCAATATCAATCAGTAAGTATGGTTTTCCAACAATTCTATCTGCAAAAACAGCTTCTACTTTAACACCTTTTGCTTGTTTTAAAAAGCTTTCTAATTGCAAACCAAAAGCTTCAATTTGTTTTAAATCTTGTCCTTTTACTTTTATTCCCATTGGTGCACGCATACCTGTTTGTAGCATTACCAATCTTGTTTCTATAGGTTGTAATTTTGGAGCAGAAGTAACGCCTGGTAATTTGGTGACTTTTACAATTTCATTCCAAATATCATCTGGAGAACTAATTTCTGGTCGCCAATTTCTGTAGTATTCTCCATCTTCATCTTCGATAAGTTGAGACCTTTCGACTACGCTCAAGGAGACATTTTTAGAATTATTCGGATTTGTTACAAAACCACCATTTTTCAATTCAAAAGCACCATCTTCATTTACTTTATAACGTTGTCTTTTTCCTTCGGCATTGCGCATATATTCAGATTTATACTGAATCATATTTTCATACATTGATAAAGGTGCAGGATCTAAAGCAGATTCTGTTCTACCAGCTTTACCAACCACAGTTTCAATTTCTGGAATGGTTGCTACTGCCATATCCAATTGTTGTAAAACGCGTTTATTTTCTGCAACTCCAGAATGTGGCAACGAAGTTGGCATTAATAAAAATGAACCTTCATTTAAAGAAGGCATAAATTCTTTACCTGTGTTGTTTAAAATCCAACCTCCAAAAATAAGAACAGTCGCAGGAATTATTAAAAACAACACTTTATTAGCCAAGGCCCATTTTAAAATTTGTCCATAATATTTTCTAAAAACAGAAAATATTCCTAAAATACCAAAGCAAATAATGGCTACAAAAAGCAAGTTGATGAAGAAACTTCTATTAAAACCTAATGGACGCCAATATTCTGCGAGTAAGAATATAATAGCTGTACAAGAAATAATGATATTTATAAGGTTGTTATTTTTCTTGTTTAGCTTTCCTATAACAACTAATAATCCATTAACACCAAAAGCAATTAGAATTGCACCTAACCAATAACCACTAATTGTAATTACAATACCAGCCACTATTAAAGCAATATTTATAATATGATTAAAAGATTTTTTTAGTGTTGTTTTTCTGAATAGATAAGCTGCAAAAGGGGGAATTAAAAACAAAGCAATAACCAAAGAAGCTGATAGTGCCATTGTTTTTGTAAACGCCAAAGGTCTAAACAATTTACCTTCTGCTCCAATCATTGTAAAAACAGGTACAAAACTTATAATTGTTGTTAAAACTGCTGTTAAAATAGCCCCAGAAACTTCTGCAGTTGCATTATAAATTACTTCGTCTGTAGTATATTTTGTTCCATCTTCACGAGTTTGTAACTTTTTATCATCTAAATGACGAATCATATTTTCGGCGAGAATTACGCCAACATCAACCATAGTTCCTATTGCAATTGCAATACCAGAAAGTGCTACAATATTTGCATCCACATTAAATAGTTTCATCGTTACAAAAACCATTAAAACTGCAACAGGTAATAAACCAGATATTAATATAGAAGCTCGAAGATTGAAAACCATTACAATAATTACCAAAATGGTAATCAAAATTTCTAATGTTAACGCTTCATTTAGTGTGTCTAAAGTTTCTTCAATTAATTCTGTTCTATCGTAAAAAGGAACAATAGTTACTTGTGATGTTCTACCATTTGCTAAAACTTTTGTTGGCAAACCTCCTTTTAATTCTTCAATTTGAGCTTTTACATTCGTAATTACTTCCATAGGATTTGCTCCATATCTTGCAACTACAACACCACCAACAACTTCTGCGCCTTCTTTATCTAACAAACCTCTTCTTGTAGCAGGACCTAAAGAAACTTTACCAATATCTTTTATTTTGATTGCTGTAAAATCTACGGAAGTAACTACTGCGTTTTCAATATCATCAATCGATTTTATATATCCTAAACCACGAACTAAATATTCCGCTTGATTGATTTCTAAAGTTTGTGCTCCAATATCTTGGTTACTACTTTTAACGGCTTTTACAACTTGATGTAAACCAATATTGTATTGACGCATTAATTCTGGATTCACGTCCACTTGATATTCTTGAACATAACCACCAATTGAAGCAACTTCAGAAACGCCACTTGCAGACGACAATCCGTATTTTACGTAGTAATCTTGAATACTTCGCAATTCTTGTAAATCCCAACCACCAGTAACGTTTCCTTTTTCATCACGACCTTCTAAAGTGTACCAAAATATTTGTCCTAAACCTGTGGCATCTGGACCTAAAGCAGGATTTACACCTTCTGGTAATAAATTGTTAGGTAATGAATTTAGTTTTTCTAAAATTCTACTTCTGCTCCAATAAAACTCGATATCCTCTTCGAAAATAATGTAGATACTGGAAAAACCAAACATAGAAGAACTTCTAATTGTTTTAACTCCTGGAATACCTAATAACGAAGTTGTTAATGGATATGTAATTTGATCTTCAATATCTTGAGGTGAACGACCATCCCACTTTGTGAATACTATTTGCTGATTTTCGCCAATATCTGGAATGGCATCAACAGCTACAGGATTGCTTGGTAAAAATGGAATATCCCAATTAAAAGGAGCATTTACAGTACCCCAACCTACAAAAAGTAAGAGTATTAAAACTGCGACAAGTTTATTTTCTATTAAGAATTTGATGCTTTTATTTAGCATTATACTTTGATTATTAAACAATTAGACATAGATGTTAGAAAAACATCGAATACAACAAATTATCCTTATAACATTGCAGTTATAGGATATTATAGTCTATTGTTTAAAAATCAAATTAAATAAGTCTCGTCAATCTTGAAGATTTCTTTTATGACGAGTGGTGGTTCGTATTCTTCAAAAGAAGAAACATTATCTTCTAAACCTTCAAAAAGATTTATGTAGGTATAAATGAATGAAGCAATAAATAATTCTTGGTTAAAAGATATTTTATCAACCTGCAATTGTACTTCGTCTTGACCATCAATTAATACTTGTTCATCTTTGCAACAATCTTTTTTTATGATTGAACAACCAGAAATAGTTGCAGAAGTATCTTTTTGACTTTCCATCCCACAAGTTGAAGCTTCAGAAAAAATTGCAGTATCTACAAGAGTATCACCACAAAAATGTTTTGTGATAGCAAATGAAGTTGTAGAAAATAAGACTACAAACGACATTAAAACAGCTAATATTTTATGTGATAACTTTGACATTCTAAAAACAAAGGTACGAAATAGTGACAAAAAAGATTAAAATTAATGTTGAAAAATATTGTTTTAATAAATTCTCTGTAATCTTACAGCATTCAATATTGCTAACAAAGCAACACCAACATCTGCGAAAACTGCTTCCCACATTGTAGCTAAACCACCTGCTCCTAAAATTAGGACAATCACTTTTACGCCAAATGCTAATCCGATATTTTGCCATACAATTTTTCTTGTAGATCGACCAATTTGAATTGCTTTTACCACCTTTGAAGGTTGATCTGTTTGAATAATTACATCTGCTGTTTCAATGGCAACATCACTACCTAAACCACCCATTGCAATACCAACATCACTTGCTGCTAAAACAGGTGCATCATTAATTCCATCACCAATAAAAGCAATCTTATTTTCTGAATTTTGTTTTAACTTTTCTACTTCATTTAATTTATCTTCGGGTAATAAACCGCCTTTGGCTTCTTCAATATTTAATTCTAATGCTACTTTTTGGGTAATAGAATCTTTATCTCCAGAAAGCATCATTATTTTTTTAATACCTACTTTGTGTAACGCCGTAATTGTTTCTTTTGCATCCTCTTTTAATTCATCTGCAATAACAACATAGCCTGCAAAAGCGTTATCAATAGCCACTAAAACTATAGATTCTACAATAGTGTCAATTTCTTTGGAAACTTCGATATTATTTGCCTTCATTAAGGCTTTATTACCAACTAAAACAGGTTTGTCATTTACGTTCCCTTTTAATCCTTTACCTGCAATTTCGGATACTTGTGAAGCTTCAAAATCTTTACCATCTGCTTTATACTCTAAAATAGCTTTTGCTATAGGATGTGTAGATTGTTCCTCCATAGCCATTAAGTATTTCATAAATTCCTTTTCCTCCCATTTAATGGCTTTAATATCTTTAATTTTAAAAACTCCTTTTGTTACGGTTCCAGTTTTATCCATTACCAAAATATTAATCTTGGTCATTGCGTCTAAAAAAGAAGCACCTTTAAATAAAATACCATTTTTTGAAGCTGCACCTAAACCACCAAAATATCCTAAAGGAATAGAAATTACCAAAGCACAAGGACAGGATATTACTAAAAATATTAATGCACGATATAGCCAATCTCTAAACACATAATCATCTACAAAAAAATAAGGTAGAAATGTAACAGCTATTGCTAAAAACACAACAATTGGTGTATATACTCTCGCAAATTTTCTAATAAACAATTCGGTTTTAGACTTACGAGTTGTTGCATTTTGAACCATATCCAAAATTCTGGCAATAGAACTGTCCTTAAATTCTTTAGTAGTTTCAATTTCAATAACACCATCCATATTAATGCTACCTGCAAACACTTTTTCTCCTTTTGTAATCGTATCAGGTTTGCTTTCACCAGTTAATGCAGCAGTATTAAAAGAACCTTTTTCGGATAATAAAATACCATCTAAAGGAATTTTCTCACCAACACGAACTTTTACTTTTTCTCCAATTTCTACAGTTTCAGGATTTACCGATTTATAATCATTATTTCGATATACTAAAGCTTCGTTTGGACGAACATCAAGTAGCGCTTTAATATTACTTTTTGCTCTATTAACTGCTGCACTTTGAAACAATTCTCCAACTGCATAAAATAACATTACTGCAACTCCTTCAGGATATTCTCCAATAATAAATGCACCTATGGTTGCTATAGACATTAGAAAAAACTCTGTAAAAACATCACCTCTTGTAATACTTTTCCAACCTTCTTTTACTACAGGAAAACCAACTGGAATATAAGCAACACCATACCAAACAATACGAATCCAATCTTTAAAAAATTCAACATCAAAATAATCTAATGCAATACCAATAATTAGCATTATAAAACTTATAATTGCTGGTACATAAGCTTTATAATTATTAGATTGACCACTATGATTGTGACCATCAGCGTGACTGTGTTCTTTTTCAGAATTTGTTTTAATATCTCTTAAACTAATTTTCTTTTTTTTCATTTATTTTAAATATTTCTTTAATATCATTTGGAATTGGCATTCTCTTTAATGGTGGTACATTTGCTCCTCCTGTATTACCAAGAGGAACGTGATTTATAAATGATTTCCAACCACCAACAAGCAGTCTTATAATTTGACCCAAAATCTCTTTTGTGTCTTTTTGTCTGAAACCAAATTTTAGCATTAACCAATGTGAATAGGTATGTTCTAAAGGATAAGATTGTCCTACAATGTGACTGCGTTCTAAATGATGCCAAGCATTACTATACTGCCCATTCCCTAAATAATGGTTGTATTGTTTTAATTCTTCTTTATACGCTTGTTTAAGGAGTACAGGTATTTTAGTATTAAAGTGCATAATTTTAGAGTTTACGTTATAATTTAATCCATACTTTGGCTTTTTCTTTCTCTTGAGTATTAAAATACTTTACTTCTGATTTCATAAAAAAATCGGTTATTTTAGTGACCAATTCCTGTAACTTATTTTCGCCAACAAAAGCCATTTTACCATAATCTGAACTATGAGATTTATCTACTTTTAAATCTTCTATAAAACCTTTAAAAGTATAACCTGTAAAATCTTTCATTTCAAAATAAAAATCTACTTGGTTACCATCATTAATAATTTTATGAATTAGCTTATGAACTTTATTCACATCTTCTTTTGTAACCTTGTCACTTATAATTGACAGAAATTAAATTTTCTTTATCTAAATCTATAAACTTTATCATTGTAAGTAATTTTTAAAATTTATCAAAAATATTGATTAACACCTTGCATTGGAAGTGCATTTTACCCACTACATTTATCACAAATACCTTTTACTACCAAGTTTACATTTTCCGAAATATAGCCATCCGGAACTTTAATTTGAGGTATTTTATGATCTGTTAAACAAACTGTTTCATTACAATTATTACAATGAAAATGTAAATGCAAATCGGTTTCAATTTCGCAATTGCAGTCTTTCTCACATAGTGCGTATTTTGTAATACCAGTGCCATCATCTATTTGGTGAACAATATCATTCTCTTCAAAAGTTTTGATAGTTCTATATAAAGTTGTTCTATCTGCTTTCTCAAAAGCGTTTTCAATATCACTTAAAGTAACAGCTATCTCTTTTTGTGCAAGAAATTTATAAATTAATAATCTCATTGCTGTAACTCTAATATTTTTTGATTCTAATATATTTTCTATTTTATTCATTATTATTCGTTTTCTTTATTATCAAAAGGTTTTATTAATATACCTACACTAAATATAAATCCATCTGTAGGTGCATAAATTTCTGGAAATACTGGATTTTGATGAGGTGGTAAAACCAAGGGCGAAAATCTGCTTTGTCTTCTATCTGTAAAATTCTCAAAATTGACAAATACAGTCCCAAATTTAAAATTACGCATTGCCAATAAGCCCATTGTTATAAAATCAGTTGTTTCTGTACCATCAGATAAATTTTGTTTACCAGTGTAATAGGTTTCATAACCAATTCTCCACTTATCAGATTCATACATTAAAATACTACCTGCATTATGTTTTGCTGTTAACGGTTTTTGTGGATTACCAGGTAAATAATTTAATGTAGTGTTTATTAGTGCATAATTTAAGAACCATCTAAAATCTTTATAAGTGAATTTTATATTGGTTTCTGCACCTCTACTTATAATATTATCTGTCGCATTTTCAAATTTAAAAAAGTTATTATTAGTTGAGTTTAACAATAGAGCATCTTTAATTGCTGTTAAGTAGAATAATTGATTAATAGAAAAACCTATTTCATCAGATAAGTAACCTTGGTAATTAAAATCTAAATTCATACCATAAGAACGTTCAGCTTTCATTACAGATTTATCAATTGCAAGTACATTCTGAAAATTAATATACTCTGCTTCTTCTGTAAAAACATCTGGGATTTTATAACCTAAACCACCACCTATTCTGCTTGATAATCCAGAATTATTTTTATACAACAATGATATTCTTGGAAGTGGAAAAAAACCAAAGTCGGTATTGTAATCTGCTCTTAAACCTGTTTCTAATATCCAATTTTCTGAAATATCAAAAATATTATTTACAAACGTACCAAATGTTATATCTTTTTGATCTCTCTGTAATGATGCATTGTCATTCTCATCAAAATTTGAAGTGTAAAGATTTCCTCCAAATATCCAATCTGTTTTAGTTAATGCTTTGTTATAGGTAATTTCAGTAAATGTATTTAATTGCTTACCATCAAAATTAAAATTAGGAATAGTTAAATCTCTATCAAAAAAAGCAATGCTATTTTTAAACTCTAAAGAACTAAAGTCTTCAAATTGTGTTTTGTATACAAACTGACTACTTAAGCGTTTGGAAATATTTTCCTCTGTATATTGATGAATACCATTTTCACCATTTTCAATTTTATTAACATCACCACCAATTCTATCATCATAAGTTCCATTTAAACCAAACCAAAGTGTTGTGTTTTCTGATGGGTAATAAAATAATTTTGGATTGAATGAGATAGATTTTGTTTCTGGTAAATTACTAAAACCATCATTTTCTGGATCATATATTTTTTGGAAGTGACCAGAGCCATAAAGAGATACACCAAATTTTTTATTTCTTTTACTATAAAAAATATTAGATGTACTACCTAAAGCTTGGGTTTGTGTGAACATTAAATCTAAAACAGGTTTTTCACCTGGTGTTTTTGAAACCATATTTACCAAACCTGCGATTGCACCACCACCATAAAGTGTAGAGGAGCTTCCTTTAATAATCTCAAATTGTTTTAGATCTAAAGGTGGAATTTGTAGAATACTTAAACCACTTGAAAAACCACCATATAATGGAAAACCATCCCTTAATAGCTGGGTATATCTGCCATCTAAACCTTGTATTCGAATATTAGTGCTACCACTACTTAAAGATGTTTGCTGCATCTGTATTCCAGTACTTTCACGCAATACCATAGAAATGTTAGTTGGATTCATTACAGCTTTTTCGCCTAATTCTTCTATACCAATAAATTCTATTCTTGTAGGTATTTTTCTTACAGTTCTTGTGCTTCTACTGGACTGTATTACAATTTCGTCAAGGTCACCTCCAGTTTCTTTCAATTTAAACAACAATTCTTTTTTATTAGGTATTTTTATTGTAGTTTCTAAACTCTCAAAACCTAAAAAAGAAATAATTATTTGATGAGGACCATTTGGAATATTTGAAAATTCGGCAATACCATCAAAATTAGTAACTGCTCCTTTTTCTAATGTTTTAAAATAGACAGTTGCACCCATTAAAGGTTCGTTTTTATCTACTGTAAAGACTTTTATTTGTATATCTGATGTTTGTGCTTTTAATGAAAAGCAAAGTAATAATATGAGCATTATACTCATTATATATTTATTCATTGAAGTAAATTATAATTAACTAAAAAATTGATTTAAAAATCTAAATGTTTAGCTAATTACTTGGGGAGGTTGCCAGATATTGGTATGAAAATCAAACCTATAATTTGATTGATAAACAGCAATTATTTGAGTAGAAATTTTTTGAAAATCAATTGAACTAAATACTTTTAGTGGCTCATAAGTTATAGACATACCACAACAACTGCAAATACAGGTTATTGGACAATTATCATCACTATCTTCTTGATGATTATGATTAACACCTATTTCTTCTTGATTTAGGTCTGCTTGATTTAGACCATCTGAACAAGGTGTTGCAGAAAGCAATATTATTAATAATGATAATATGATTGTAGCAAATTTCATTAATACAAAAGTAAAAAATAATATGTGCAATGGTTGTGCAAAATGAAACCTATATAATAAATTTACAAATGAAGCTCTTTCTTTTCTTTTACAGTTGTATGGATACTCAATTTATCTTTCAAAACAGCCATATCCTCACTAACTTTTCTATCAATTATTTTAGCATAATGCTGTGTTGTTTTCAAAGATTTATGCCCAAGCATTTTACTAACAGATTCTATTGGAACACCATTAGTAAGTGTTATAGTGGTTGCAAAAGTATGACGTGCCAAATGAAAAGTTAAGTTTTTATTTATTTCGCATATATCAGCAATTTCTTTTAAGTAAGCATTCATTTTTTGATTACTTAAAATTGGTAATAACTTATTTGAATTTAAAACATCAGAATCCCCTTCATATTTTTTTAAAATTATTTCTGCAGAAGGCAATAATGGAATATTACTTTTGGTTTTAGTCTTTTTTCTTGTTGTTTTTATCCAACGACCACCATCAATACCAATCACAATATTATCTTTATTTAAAGCTTTTACATCTGCATAAGCTAAACCAGTAAAGCAGCTAAACACAAAAATATCTTTCACTAAATTTAATCGATGTATAGAGAATTCTTTTTCAATTAATCTTTGAATTTCTTCTTCATCCAAAAATTCTCTTTCTACTGTCTTTAAAATGCCTTTCCAATTAAAAAACGGGTCTTTAACTATCCAATCATTAGCGTAAGCAATTCTAACAATTTTCTTAAAATTAGTAATGTATTTTATTGTTGTATTGTGTGCACAATTTTTTTCTGTTTTCAGATAGTATTCAAACCCTGTAATAAATTTATTGTCAATCTCGGTTACTGGTATATCTTCAATTTTATATTCGTGATTGATATAATTTTTTAAATGTTTTTTTGCTGTTTTATATCTTTCTGAAGTACCTAAAGCATAATCTTTACCAACTAACTTTTCCATTTGAATATTATGATTTTCAAAAATTTCTAAAGTCATTTTTCGAACCTCATTTTTACCCTGGTAAATATTTCTAATATTAATAGCAGTAATTAATTTATTTTCTTCTACTAATCTTTGGTGTATTTTATAAATTCGATTAGCAATACTATCAATATATTTATTAAGTTGTTGAGCCTCTCCAGAAGAACCTTTCATTTTGCCAGCAGAGGAACTCCACTTTTGAACATCAACCTTTCTTGAAATACTTAATTCGGCTCTTTTACCATTTACAGTAATCCTTAAATAAATATTTGCTTTTCCATTTTTGTCTGCTTTACTACGTTTGATGTAGAAAATGAATGAGAATAAATGTTGCATAGGTGTCAGTTAACTATTATAGCATAAATATACGAAAATAAAATTAAAAAAACTCATAACTAATTAAATATCAGTATATTTAGTTTAATTCGGTGTCAGTTATAAATTAAATAAACAGACCCCTAATTAGCATCTTACACAACAATTTTTGATGATTTTTATTGATATACTTTGAATAGAAAAAACCCTACAAACATAGCATTTGTAGGGTTTTGACTCTAATTAGTATTCTTTTCGCAGAGAGGAAGGGATTCGAACCCTCGATACCATTTCTAGTATACTACCTTTCCAGGGTAGCCAGATAAACCGCTCTTGCACCTCTCTGTTTAATTCTGAATTTTTATAAAATTCAGAACTATATAGTTGTTTATAAATACAGCTCTATTAAGCCTTCAGGAGTTGTAACTTTAACCAACTGATGCTCTCTGTCTACTTTTTTGATAAAATCATCAATTAATGGAATAAATATTTCTTTTCCATCTCTATCAATTTCAAATAAAGGTTGTGCAGCTTTATCATTAATGTGAACAATTTTGCCAACTTCACCAAAATTTTCATCAATTACGGTAAAACCGATAACTTCATGAAAATAAAATTTATTTCCTGTTAGTTTTGGCAATAAATCTAAGGGCAGATATATGCCACATTTTAGAATAGAATCGGCTTCTTCTTCAGAATATACATCCTCGAACTGCACTCGAAGCTGATTTCCTTTATGCAAAGAACTTTTTTCAATAAAAAATGGAACCAGATTATTGCCAAATTCGACATAAACTGATTCCATATTTTTGTACAACTCAGGTTCATCTGTATCTAATTTGATAACAACTTCACCTTTAAAACTATATTTAGTTACGATTTTGCCTAAATAAAAACAATCTTCTTTACGCATCTTCGTATAAATTTATAATTTATTCTGTTGCTTTTTGTTGTGCTTCATCAATAGTATCAGGAGCCGCTTCAACTGCTTCTTCAGTTTCTGCTACTTCTTCAACCACTGGTTTAGCTGCCTCAATTCTTGCCTCGTTAACTGCTTTTTCTGCTGCTAAGGCTTTTGCTTTTGCTTCTGATTCTGCTTTAGATAAACCTGCAGCTTTATCAGCAATTTTAGCTTCTTTAGCCTCTACCCAAGCTGCAAATTTCTCATCAGCTTGTTCTTGCGTTAAAGCACCTTTACGCACACCACCTGCTAAATGATTCTTTAACATAGCACCTTTGTAAGATAAAATGTTTTTTGCAGTATCAGTTGGTTGTGCACCATTTTGTAACCATTTCACAGCACCATCAACATCTAAATCAATAATTGCTGGGTTAACGTTTGGATTGTAAGTACCAATTTTTTCTAAGTATTTACCATCTCTTTTTGCACGGGCATCTGCAGCAACAATCCAATAGAAAGGCTTTCCTTTTTTTCCGTGTCTTTGTAATCTGATTTTTACAGACATAATTTGTTAATTTTTTAAGGTTCTCGACCTTGGTTATTAAAAATCTTACCATCTCGTGATAAGTGGGCGCAAAAATAGTAAATTGTTTTGAATTGCCATTCTAAAGATTCAAAAAATATGCTAATATAACACACAGTTAATGAAACATTTAAACGCACTGGCTTATATTTAATATATATAAATTTAATCTTTTCAGAAAAAATATACGAAACCCTTAACTAAAAGCAGTATTTATTTGTATTTCATCCCTAAATGCACCACTTTTTTAGTTTCAAAAAAGGGTTCGTCAAAATAATTAGGCAAATCGTAAATGGTAGCTGTAGTATATTTTTGCAATTCTTCGGTTAAATCGCCACCTTTTAAATATAGTATTCCGTTTTTTAAATCGTGGTTTTGCTTTTTAGCAATCTTACCTTTGTTCCAACGTACAAAAGTTTCCATTTGAGCCACTGCCCTACTTACAATAAAGTCATAAGTATCTTTAACCTCTTCTACTCTACAATGTGATGTTTTTACATTTTCTAAACCTAACCCCTCAACAACCTCATTTACCACTTTTATTTTTTTACCAATAGAATCTACCAAGTGAAATTGTGTTTGTGAGAATAAAATTGCTAATGGAATTCCAGGAAAACCACCTCCTGTGCCTACATCCATAACTTTTGCATTGGGTTGAAATTGCATTACTTTTGCAATTCCTAAAGAATGTAAAACGTGTCGTAAATACAATTCATCAATATCTTTTCTAGAAACCACATTAATTTTCAAGTTCCAATCTTTATACAAATCTTGGAGTTTTGCAAATTGTTCGATTTGCTTTTCTGATAAATTTTTAAAATATTTGTGAATAATGTCCATCGATAAATCAATTAAAATGCAAAAATAGGTATTTGATGGAAACAATTCTTTAGAAAAAATGACGTTTGTCATAAAAAGCAATTCGAAATAACATATTTTTGCTCCACATTAAATTATTAAATGAAAACAATAAACTTCTCAAGAGTAGATAAAGCAAAGTTCTTTAGAACATTAAACAAAAGAGTTAACTCTTATTTTAAAGACAACAATATTAAACGAACAGGTAATTGGAGGCTATATACCAAAGCCATTTTAATGTTTTGTTTGTTTTTAGTGCCCTTTATTTTAGTACTTACGGTTTCTATGCCACAATGGACTATGGTACTATTAATGGTATTAACAGGTGTTGGTATGGCTGGTGTAGGAATGAATGTGATGCATGATGCCAATCACGATTCGTTTTCTAAAAGAAAATGGGTAAACAAATTAATGGGTAGTAGTATTTATATCTTAGCTGGAAACGTTTATAACTGGAAAGTACAACACAATGTACTACACCATACATTTACCAACGTAAAAGACCATGATGAAGATATTGATGCTGGTAGAATTATTCGTTTTTCATTACACTCTAAGTGGTTAAAGATTCATAAACTTCAAAAGTATTATTCTATCTTCTTATACGGTTTATTAACCATAAATTGGGCAATTACTACAGATATTAAACAAATGCGTAGATATTTAAAACGCAAATTATCTTATGGTAAATTTCCTAATCCAACAGCAGAATGGACAAAATTGGTTATTTCTAAAGTAGGCTATTACGCACTTTGGATTGTTTTACCCATATTGGTTTTAGATATTGCTTGGTGGAAAGTGTTAATTGGTTTTTTTGTGATGCACTATACTGCTGGAATGATTTTAAGTTTAGTTTTTCAGTTAGCACACATTGTACCTAATACAGAAATGCCTGTACCCGATAAAAATGGAAATTTAGAACATACTTGGGCTGTACACCAACTTTATACTACAAGTAACTTTGCACCAAGCAATTGGCTTGTTAATTTTTATACAGGAGGATTGAATCACCAAGTTGAACATCATATTTTTCCACATATTTCTCATGTACATTATAGCAAATTAGCTAAAATTGTAAAAGAAACAGCTAAAGAGTTTAATTTGCCTTATAATGAGTATCAAACTACAAGAAAAGCAATTATTGAGCATTTTAAACACTTGGGTGTTTTGGGTCAAAAACCTGAATTAGCATAAACAAAAACTGAATAACGTAACGTAAAAATGACACATCCATTATCGGACAGAATTAACAGTTTGCCAGCGTCAGCAACATTGGCAATGGCTGCAAAAGCAAGAGAATTAAGAGCAGAAGGAAAAGATATTATTGGTTTAAGTTTGGGTGAACCTGACTTTAATACACCAGATTTTATTAAAGACGCTGCTATTGAAGCTGTAAATGAAAATTACAATTCTTACACCCCTGTTGATGGTTATGGAGAATTGAAAGAAGCAATTTGCGTAAAATTTAAACGTGATAACGATTTAGACTACAAACCAAATCAAATTGTAGTTTCTACAGGAGCAAAACAATCTATTGCTAACGTAATGCAAGTATTGTTAAACCCTGGAGATGAGGTTTTATTACCTTGCCCTTATTGGGTAAGCTATTCTGCAATTGCAACGCTTTGTGAGGCTACATCTGTAGAAATTCGTTCATCAATTGAAACCAATTTTAAAATTACTCCAGAGCAATTAGAAGCTGCAATTACACCAAAAACAAAATTAATTTTATTCAACTCACCAAATAACCCTAGTGGAGTTATTTATAGCGAGGCAGAATACAGAGCTTTGGCTGCAGTTTTAGAAAAATACCCTCAGATTTATGTAATGTCTGATGAGATTTACGAACACATTAATTACGATGTAAAACCTTTTAGCTTAGCAGCTATTGAGAGTTTGTATGATAGAACCATTACTGTAAATGGTTTGGCTAAGGCCTTTGCTATGACAGGTTGGAGAATTGGTTATATAGGTGCACCAGAATGGATTGCAAAAGCGTGTACTAAAATGCAAGGTCAAATTACCTCAGGTACCAATTGTATTGCACAAAGAGCTGCTATTTCTGCTGTTTTAGCGCCTATTAGTAAAATACAATACATGGTAGATGAATTTAAAACCAGAAGAGGTATTGTTATAGATTTATTAAAAGAAATTGATGGTTTTAAAGTAAATATACCTGATGGTGCTTTTTACGTTTTCCCAGATGTATCTGCTTTCTTTGGTAAAACCATACAAGGAGTAACCATTAATAATGCTAGTGATTTTGCTTTATTTATCTTAGAAAAAGCAAATGTGGCTACTGTTACTGGTGATGCTTTTGGAGCACCAGATTGTATTAGAATTTCTTATGCAGCATCTGAATTACAAATTAGAGAAGCAATTAAAAGAATTAAAGAAGCTTTAAGTTAAGGTAATGTGGTAAAAAATAGTTGGTGTTTTTGAACACAATTATTTTTATATTACCCTCATTAATCTAAAGAGGATATAAGCTCTGCTGAGGAGCATCTTATTAGCAATAAGATTAATCTTATACAGAAATAAAAAAAGGACTTTTCACGAAGTCCTTTTTTTATTTCTGGTAAGTTCTATGGCTAAAAAAAACCTACGTATTTTTTTCATTTTTAAAGTATAAATACCACATTAAATATTGCTTTCTATGTTTGTAAGGTAAACCTCGATGAATATTGAGAAGCCCTTTCATATGACCAAAAAATGATTCAATAGAATTTGTAGATTTAGGTATTCTAGGATTGTCTAAATAACGGAACATATTTGGTAAAGCTCTTTTTACCATTTTATGGGTATACCAATATCTTCCAGTTTCTGGTTTATAACTTTTTTCATTGATATATTCTTTATAGTTCTGATGCCATTTATCTAAACTTAACAACCAATAACTCAATTCATCATAAGTGGTTATTAAGTGTAATTTAGAACTGATTTATGCCCATCACAAATAATACTTTGTATTTGGTATCTATGTAATAAAAGGTTCTGTAAATCTTCTTTAATTTCTATATAATTTTCACCATCTGAAAAACGATAAAGTTGTTTAAATTTAATCGTTGCATCTCTAAATAAAACTAAACAGATACCATTGCTAAAATATGTGCCATCAATTAGAAAATTAACTTGTTCAGAAGGATAAATAGATAACTTTGGTGGCTTTGATAAAAAAGCATACAAGTATCTACGAAGTGTACGATTTGAATAACTGCTTTCTTAGACAAGTTGCTCCAAAGTTCCCCTGCCAATAATCCATTTTTTAAACCATTTAAAACGATTTGATTTACTAATAGATGGAGATGGATTACTTGAAGTAAATAAGATCTCTCAATTTTTACACTTAAATCTTTGCTTGTTTTGTTATTTTCCCTTTTTAATTGTGTCTAAGCTTCCACAAGACCAACAACGCTTTTTTTTTGATATTTTCATTCTAAAAAAAAAGTTTATTGAAACTAGTTTCAATAAACTTTTAATTTTGTCAACGATACAAAGACTTACATAGATTTTTACCAACTATTTTAACCAATAAGCCAAATTTTACTTTACTTTAAATTCCATGTAAACAGGTAAATGATCTGATGCCTCACCAAATTCAGAAAGCACTTTTCCTGAAATATAGTCTATAGTATTTTTAGTGTAAAAAATATAATCTAAGCGTTCTGAAGGTTGCTTGGTATTGAATGTATTTTTAATATCATTTGCATCAAAAGCAGCATTTCCAATATCTTTCATAGACAATAATTTTTGTATTGCAGCATCTTTATCTCTTGCTTTTGAGTTAAAATCACCTAATAAAATGGTTGGATAATTGTTTTTATATTGGTTAAAGATAGCTAAAACTTCCTTAAATTGATGTACTCTAGTAGCTGTATCAAATGCTTCTAAGTGAACGTTAATCAACACCACTTTTTGATCATTCAAATCTACTGTAACCACTTGTGCCAAACGTTCTAAATAAAAAGCATCTATATAAAAAGGTGTCTGTTCCACTCTTTGTAAAACATTTCTTTGATTATCTATTAAAGGATATTTACTTAATACAGATTGGCCAGAAACCATCTTCCCAAAATGCATCTTTAAAGGCCAATAAGGAAAAGGCACATAATGTTCATCCCAATTAATAGTTCTTGCGATAAAACCATAACCTAAACGTGCTATCTCTTTTTCTTGATTAATGTGATAACTTCTTGCTGCATCATAATCTATCTCTTGAAAAGCAATAAAATCTGGTTGCAATTTTTGTATTTCTAAGGTTACTTTTTGTAGATTTTTATCAAATAAAGATTTTGGTTTATCAACAGGTAAGTTATTGGTCATTCCACTTAAATACCCAATATTGTAGGTTGCAATTCTAAAAATTGAATCGTTTTTAGAATTTTCAAATGCCTCTACTTTTATCAATTTAGTGTATTCTTTCTCATTTAAAGTTGAAGAAGAAGCCCAAAAGAAGAAGCCCACAAAAGCTATGATCAGTAATACTAAAAGGCGCAAAAAATACTTTATAAAATGCTTCATTAACTTTCTGGTGTATTTTCTGGTGGTGTATCATTTTTAAAAGCTGTAAGCACCTTGTCTATAGAATTACTAATTTGTTCTTTATTGGTATTGTACTTAGGTAATAAATTACCATTGCTAGCAAATTGTTCTACAGTAACTGTTGTAGACGGAAACGCAAATTCAACTCCCAATTCTGCAGCTAATTTTAAAATAGCCATGTGTAATCTATGTTTAGAAGATTGTTCTGTACCCCAGGCTAAACTTTTAAAATAGACATTCATCATAATTAGCAAAGCAGAATCTCCAAAACCGGTAAACTCTACATTATACGAATCTGACTTTGTTTCTGGATGTTCTTTAATAATTATTCGAATGCCGTTTACAAACGCCTCTATTAATTCTGGTGGTGTATCATAACGTAAACCTAAATTTGTATTATAACGTCTAAACAATCGTAAACCGCTATTGTTAATTACCATTTCTGATAATTTACTATTCGGAATTTGAAAAACGGTAGTGTCTGCAGCTCTAACTCTGGTAGATCTAAAGCCAACTTCTTCTACTGTACCTGTTACTTCGCCTGCACTAATCCAATCTCCAATATGAAAAGGTTTATCTAAAAAAATAGCTACAGTACCTATAAAGTTTTTTACGGTATCTTGAGAGGCTAAGGCAAATGCCAAACCTCCAATAGTAGCACCAGCTAACATGGTTGTTGTATCTACACCAAATAATTGTAATACCTTAAAAAAACCAAAAATAACCACAACCCCTGTTAGTAGATTATTTAAAATAGGCACCAATTGGTCATCTAATTTACTTTGTGTTTTTTCTGTTATTTCTTTATAAATCTGCATAATTACTTTTACCAATTTTAAGAAAACATAAATCCAAAAAACCGTTTCAGCAATATTTATAGCTAAAAACACCCACTTATTTACGGCCAATGAAAACTGAAGCGAAGGAAAAACAAGGTCAATAAATTTTAAAGATATTAAAAGACTTATGGGATGAGCTAACTTCTTTAACACCATTTTTACCTCTATATTGGTGTGATTACTTTTGGTTATGTAATGCTGTATACGTTGTAATATAGCAAATGCTATTTTTTTAAAAATGATAAAAATTAAGAGAGAAAAAACTAATAACATAACAACAGCCACAAATTGCCAGAGTTCTATACCAAAAACTTTTTTATGACCCGAAACTGGAATAATGTTCTGTAATTTATCTACATACCAAGGAAAAACTTCTTTGTACAATTCATCAATACTTGCTATAGTTTCTGTAGAATAATACCAACTATTTTCAATCTTTTCTACATAGATTTTAGGCATTCTTTGAGGAAATAATACATATTTATGATAAGAAGCATACCCAATAGAATCTTTATAATTTGTATTTGATGGTATTCTATTAAAATCGATATATAACCCTTTACCATCTAAAACTTTTTTAATTTTTATGGCTTTTTCTATAGCCTCTTCACCTACTAAACCGTAAATCGTTTTTGCTGCTTTTTCAGGTTGGTAAGAGTCTTCTTGAAGAAAATAAATATGAGTATATACTGTTGATTTTGGGTTATTTAAATCTACAACAACTGTATCAGATGTATTTTGAGCCGTTAAAAAAAGAGGAAAAAAAGAAAGTAATAGTAGTATTTTTCTTATTGTTTGCATTGTATTTTTAATATAATTAATTAAAATATTATTGAACAAATTTATTATTTAAATTATTAAAAATACGCTTACCTCTATACTATTTATACTGTGTTTTAGTTAATTCTTAATTAGTAAAAAAGTTTTTGGCAAAAAAGCCAATAAATTTATTGAAAACTTAACTACCCATTAAAAAGAGACTTTAAAAGCGTTATTAATTTCTTAAAACTCCTAAAAAAATTAAAAGAATCAAAAAAAATAAACACAAATTAGTAGATAAAAACCTCAATTAAAACAGAAAAAAAAGTGCTAAAACAAAAAGAAAAAGGCCTAAAAGTTAGATGTTTCAAAAAAATAAAAAAAGCCTTAAAACATTAATTATCTGCACTTTGTAAAATAAATAAAAGATAAGCAACACGATTTAAACACAATACATTACAGTGTTATAAACCTTATCTACAACAAAAAGAAGGTTTGTTTTTTAAGATATCATATTATTAAATAACTATTAAATTACAACTCAATATTAAACCTTTTATTGCTATTGATGTCTAAGCTGCATTAAAAAATAAAACAATTTATATCATGAAAAAAATAGCAAGTATTATTTTATTAGTTTTTGTTTGTACATTAAACGTTCAAGCTCAAAAAAAAGGAGGCAAACAAAATGTTGGCAAAATGTTAACCAATTTATCAACTGAATTAAACTTAACAGAAACCCAAAAAGCTGAAATTAAACCTTTGTTAGTAAGTCAACTTGCAGACAGAAAAGCAATGAACGAGAAAAGGAAAGCATTAAAAGAATCTGGTGAAGAATTATCTAAAGAAGACC
This sequence comes from Polaribacter sp. R77954, assembly GCF_044595335.1. Taxonomy (GTDB): domain Bacteria; phylum Bacteroidota; class Bacteroidia; order Flavobacteriales; family Flavobacteriaceae; genus Polaribacter. The sequence continues at coordinate 3,349,217 of NZ_CP138992.1, read as the reverse complement.
GCAAAGAAATGAGGAAAGAAGCCAACGCTAAAACTGCTGCTTTTAACGCTAAATTGGCTAGTATTTTAGACAAAGAACAAATGGAAAAATATTTGGAAATTGAAAAAAATAAAAAGATGAACAAGAAAAAAAAGGCAAAAATTAAAGGAGATAACAAATAGTTTTGTTTTGGTTGATTAGTAGTAATAAGCTTGATTTCTTAATAGAAGTCAAGCTTTTTTTTATGCTCTTATACATTGTTAAGAATCTGTTAAACATCATTTTGCTTTAAACCTTTCTTAAAAATGAAAGTCAAAGAAGTGTACAAAAAATAATAAATATTTTATATCATGAAAAACATAGCAAGCATTTTAGTTTTAGTATTCGCGTTTACTTTAACAACCCAAGCACAGAAAAAAAGACAAAACAAAGGCCCTAAATTATCTGTTGAACAGAAAACAGATTTGGCCGTAAAAAAGATGACATTAGCTTTAGATTTATCTAAAAAGCAGCAAAACGAAATTACTCCTTTGCTTAAAGCGCAGGCTTCTGAAAGAAAAGCAGCCATGGAAAAGCGCAAAGAAATGAAAAAAAATGAAACAAAGCCTACTGCAGATGAAATGTATGCAATGCAAAGCAAACGATTAGACAATCAAATTGCATTTAAAAACAGTATGAAAAACATTTTGGATAAAGATCAGTTCGAAAAATTTGAAAAAATGTCGAAAAGAAGAATGCAGAAAGGAAAAAAAATGAAAGAAAAAGGCTCTCAGAAAAATAAAAGAATGGCTAGAGAAAAAAAATAGTATAGTAACTGATTTTGGTTGATTAGTTTTTTTAGAAAAGCTCAATTTCTTAACAGAAATTGGGCTTTCTTACATTTTACGCTTTAAACCAACTTGAATATTTTACGTAGTTATTGGCTATTCTATCAATTTCTCCAGAAATTAAATCTTCTGAGATATCTTTCACTTTTTTAGCAGGTACACCTGCATAAATACTTCCAGCTTCTACTCTTGTATTTTTGGTAACTACTGCACCAGCTGCAATTATTGAATTCGATTCTATAACACAATCATCCATAATAATTGAACCCATACCTACTAAAACATTATCATGAATTGTACAACCGTGCACAATTGCATTATGCCCAATAGAAACATTATTGCCTATTGTTGTTGGTGATTTTTGATAAGTTGCGTGGATTACTGCTCCATCTTGAATGTTTACTTTATTACCGATTTTAATAAAATGCACATCTCCTCGAATCACAGCATTAAACCATATAGAACAATCTGAACCCAAAGAAACTTCTCCTAAAATAGTTGCGTTTTCTGCGATATAACAATCTTCTGGTATTTGTGGGTAATTTCCTCTTACTGATTTTATGATAGGCATATTCTTTTGGCTTTTAGTTTAGCAGTAAATGTAAATATTTAAAAAATATTTCAATACAAATTTGATGAAAAATCAAATTAATTCCAATAATTTTCAGGCTACTTTCACTTCCTTTTTGGAAAGAATAAGATGTTTTTTTTATTTAAAATAAGATAATAAATTACTTTTTTGTGATGCAGAAACTAAAATTTCTTTTCCATTAGAAACAATTACACTTCCTCCTTTTCCTTTTTTGTATTTGGTAATTGCGTTTACATTAACCAAATACGATTTATGAATTCTTGCAAACGTGTATTCTGTTAAAGCTTCTTCAAAGTATTTTAAGGTTTTACTGACTAATTTCTTAGAATTTGCCAAATGGATTTCTGTATAGTTATCATCGGCTTTGCAAAAAACAATGTCATCAATATTTAAAACTTCAAAACCATCTTGTTGTGGAATAGTTATTTTACCTTCTGCAGATTTTGTTTTTGGTGCCAATATTTGATGCTGTAATTCGTTTTCTTTTTCTTTAATTTCAGTTACAATATTCACAGCTTTAATCAACTCATCAATAGAAATTGGTTTTAACAAATAATAACTTGCATGGTTGTTTAACGCCTCTATTGCATAATGATCGTAAGCTGTTACAAAAACCGTTTCAAAAGTTCTGTTTGCTACTTTTTCTAACAAATCAAACGCATTGCCAAAAGGCATTTCTACATCTAAAAACACCAAATCTAATTCGTGTTTTTGTATGAATTGATACGCTTCATCAATATTTTTAGCTTCACCCAATAAAGTAACATTTGGGCAATATTTACCTAAATAGTTGCGTAAAATTTCTCTACTAATTTGTTCGTCTTCTACTATTATGGCTTTTAATTTCATGGTTTTTTACATTTTTTTTAGAAGCTATTTCCTGCTTTTCGCACTCGCTTTTTTTTAGTTTGTTCTCGATACAATTTTTCTTCCTTTGTCAGAAAAATCACTCGAACTGACACTAAAAAAAGAGCTCAAACAATTGCTTCAATCAGGGCTAAACTTGTTTGCCAACTTTTAAATCTAAAAATTAATATCAGCGTATATAACAGTCTACTGTAACTGAAAACTGCAACTGAATATTGATTATTTTTTCTTTAATAACAACTCCACTTTTGTTCCTTGCCTATTTTCTAAAACATCAGAAACATTTACAGCAATGCGCTCTTTATACATATCATTTAGAATAGCAATTCTATTTTTAATCGTGCTCATTCCTTTAGACTTTTGTTTTAGCTGATTTTTAGTCTTAATTTCTTGCGATTTTTTTCGTCCAATTCCATCATCAACAATAGAAATTATAACAGTGTCATCATCTTTTTTTTGAATAGAAATTTCTAAATTTCCTTTCTCTTTTTTATAACGTAATCCATGCCAAATTGCGTTTTCTATATACGGTTGTAATAACATTGGCGGTATTGAAAATTGTTCTAAATCGATAGTTTTATCAACAGAAATGTTATAATCGAACTTATCTTTAAAACGATTGTGTTCTAATTTTACATACAATTCTAACAACTCAATTTCTTTGTTTAACGGAATAAAATCTTCATCAGAATTTTCTAAAACCGAACGCATTAAAACCGAAAATTCACTTAAATATCGGTTTGCATTTCGTTCATCATTTACTGCAATAAAACTGTTTACAGAATTTAAAGCATTAAAAATAAAATGCGGATTCATTTGCGATCGCATCGATTTTAACGCCAATAAATTGTTGGCTAATTTTTGTTGTTTGTTTGTTCTAAACATAAAATAAGCCAACAAACTCATCAATAAAAAACCACCAATTAAAGAGTAAATAATTAAACGTTGTCTTTGATTACTTTCTTCTGATAATTTTTGATCTATTATCGCTAAACTGATTTTACTTTGTGCCAATTCTTTGTCTTTTTCTAAACTTGCAATTCGATTCTGATTGTCTGCAATTTTCTTAGAAAAACGTTTTATTTGCTGAATTTCTTGCTCTTTTCTGATGTATAAAGAATCTACTAAAGCCACATATTCTTTATAATTTTTAAGTGCTTTTTCGTTTTCGCCTAAGTTTGCAAATGCTTCAGAAATTTTTCTAGTGGCATCCTTTTCTATAATAATATCTTTATTTTTATTGGCATCCTTTTTACTTTTTTCTAAAAACGGAATAGCAGTTTTATAATCTTCTTTTTGTAGGTAAGCGTTACCAATCTTATAGTTTATTTTTTGAGAAGTAATAGAATCTTCTTTAATTTTTCTTGGTGATAAATTTAACTTTGTTTTCGCTAAACTCTTTTTTCTAAGTTTAATTTCATCATCAAAACGCTGATTAGAATTGTAAAAATTAGCCACTTTTTCTTCTTCTTGCAATGCACGTTCAGGATTTTCTTTTGCTGCTAAATTCATTGAAAAATTAAATGCATCTTCGGCTTTACTAAAATTACCTAAGGCAGCATAAGATTGACCAATCTTAGAATTTAAATCTGTAATTTTTGAGGTTACATTGCTTTTTTGTGCAATGGTTAAAGCTGCTTTATACTTTGTAATTGCTAAATTGAATTTATTTATTGCAAAATTTACGTCTCCTACACCTTCTAAAACTTGTATTTCTTCAAAATTACTTAGTTTTTCTTTTAACAAATTAGAAAACGTAGTGTTGCTTTCTTTATATTTTTCCAATAAAAAAAGTGATGTGCCTAACTTAATTTTAGTATTGTTATTCTCTTTTATTTGATTAGATAATTTATAATTATACACTGCCAAATCATACTGTTTCCAATAAAAATAAATATCTGCCAACACTTTATATGTAGCCGCTTTTCGCCTTTTACTTACGTTATTTTCTAATGCCTTTTCTATAAAAGACAAACTTTTCTCGATGTCTTTTTTTTGATAAAACTTGGCAGAATCTAAATGTTGCACATATAAATCTATCCTTTTTGTTTTAGATATATATTTAGAAGTTCTATTGTTAGCAACTGTGTAATTTTCTACAATAACCTTAATATCTTCACTAGAGGTTAAAGTATGAAAAACAGTATCAAAATCTGGATGCGTTATTTGGACTGCATCGTCTATTTTACCTCTTATAATAAATCTACCAGCAATATCTGGCATAGAATAACTTATACCGTTTACAAAAATCTCTATCCCTTTTGTGATTTTATAATTGTTTTCATCAACAATGGTTATCCTCACAGGAAAATCTACCCCTCTTGTGGTAATGATGTTTTCTTGTGCTTGAATACTTAGAAAGCTGAAACAGAAAAAAATGAATGCTATATAAGATTGTTTGATCATAAAACTGCTTAATACTGTAAACATACACACAAAAAAGCATCCAAAAAAACGGGTGTATTAGTATAAGCTGTTTTTTGTAGGTAAAAAAGAATACTTTACTAAATTCACAGGTGGTTTTACGCAATAAAAAGGTCTGTTCGCTCATTGCTGTTTTGCATTTTATAATCTTGTTTTTAATATTGATGTAGTATTTATCTTTAAAAAACATCCCATGAAGCAAAAATCTATTCTATTATTTTTACTCATTTCTATTCGTATTTTCTCTCAAAATCCGACTGAAAATTCCTACATAGATGTAACTGGAGTTTCAGAAACTGAAATTGCACCTAATGAAATTTATATAGACATTTCTATGAAAGAACGCAATGAAAAAGGGAAAAAACTTACGCTTGATATTTTAGAAAACCGTTTAAAAAACACTTTAAAAAGCATTGGGATTCCTGAAAACAATTTAACTATTTCTGATGTAAATTCTGTTTTAGCAAAAACGGGTTGGTGGACAGAAGAAGTATTGTCGGTTGCACATTATAGGTTAAAAATAAAAGGCGCTGATAAATTAAAACCTCTTTTTGAACAATTCAAAAAAATGAAAATTTATGACGTAAATATTACAAAAGCTACACATAGTAACATTATTGAAATTAGAAAGAAAAACAGAATAAAAGCCATTAAAAAAGCTAAAGAAAAAGCAGATTATTTACTGTTTGCAATTGGCCAACAAACAGGAAAACCTGCCATTATTAATGAACTAACTAACAAAAACCCAAGTTTTGTTAACGCAAATTTTATTAACCAAAATACGAATTACGCAATTACAAAAATTAGCGGAAGTGGATTGAAGAATAAGTTTGTTGAGTTTCGAAAAATAAAAATTACATCTTCTATTTATGTAAAATTTTTAATACAGTAAGGCTGTTATTTTACTACCAATTTTTGACCAATAGAAATTGTATTGTCTTTAAGATTGTTTAACTTTTTTAAGGCATCAACAGAAATACCAAACTTTCTACTGATAGAGTATAACGTATCTCCCTTTCTAACTTTATAACTATCTAACTTAAGTTGTTTGGGAGTTACTTGTTTTTTATTGGTTTTATTTGTGTTTAGTTCCTTAATTTCTTTTGTATATTTCCCTTTTTTAATCTTATCAAACTCATACAATTTATAGTCTTTAATTAGTTTTAATAACTTTGCAGGGTACTTTCTATCAGTAGCATACCCAGCTTTTCTTAAACCATAAGCCCACTTTTTGTAGTCTTTAATATTGTAATCAAACAAAAAAGCATAACGCCTTCTTTGGGTTAAGAATAGCGAATGATCTTTATAAGAAGTTTCTGGATAAACGTATTTTCTAAAACATTCTCCTTTTGCATCATCATCATGATACACGCGTTCCCCTGTCCAACCTGTATGACATTTAATCCCAAAATGATTGTTGGATTTTAAAGCCAATTCACTTCTACCTCTACCCGATTCTAAAATTCCTTGAGCTAGTGTAATGCTTGCAGGTATTTTATATTCATGCATTTCTTTTACTGCAATTGGCGCATATTTTCGAATATAAGCCAATGTGTATTTGTTTAAAGACGGATTTTTCTTTTTTAATTCTTTGGTTAATTCTTTTTCGTTTACAGAAGGCAACTCAATTGGTTTAGGCTCTACAATTACAACTCCAGGATTTTTTTTATTAACCACCTTTTTTTTAGAACCACAGCTGGCAAAAAACAAAATTGAGCTTAAAAAAAGTAAAATCCTAAATTTCATATCTATTGTATTATTTGTTGTCCTTTTCTTTTTAATTTTTGATTAAAACCTGCAATGCCTTGAATTCCTCCAGTATGAATTGCTAAAATTTTTGTTCCTGGTTTAAAGTATTTTTTTTGAACCAAATCTAAGATACCAAAAACCATTTTACCTGTATAAATAGGATCTAATAAAATATTCGTTTTCTGTTTAAAATTGTTGATGCATTGAATTAACTCATCATTATATTTTGCATAACCTCCAAAATGATAATTGGTTTGTAAATGCCAATTCTTTTTACTGACAAACGAATTGATATCTTTTGCTAAAAAATCTCCTTTTAACGCAGGAAAACCAATTACTTGTTGATGTTGTTTAGAAGCATTAATTAAACCAGAAATTGTACCACCTGTGCCAACTGCAGAACAAATATAATCGAATTTTGAATCATCTGCTGTTAAAATTTCTTCGCAACCTTTTATGGCAAATTCATTTGTACCTCCTTCAGGAATTAAATAAAAATCTCCAAATTTTTCTTTAAGTTGATTTATAAAATCGGCATCAGATTTATGTCTATAATGAGCTCTAGAAACAAATTTAAAGGTCATTCCGTTTTTGTGAGCTTCTTTTAAAGTTGAATTTGAAGCTAAGGTTTTTTCTAAATTTTCGCCTAATTCATCACCTCTAATAACACCAATGGTTTTAAAATTAGACAAATGACCTGCAACAGCTGTTGCTACAATGTGATTAGAAAACGCCCCACCAAAAGTAAGCAAAGTCTCTTTTTGTTGCTGTTTTGCTTCTAGCAGATTGTACTTTAATTTTCTAAATTTATTACCAGAAACAAAAGGATGAATTAGATCTTCTCTTTTAATACAGAGTTCAATCTTTTTTTCTTCCAAAATTGGAAGGTTTATGTTTTGGTTTTCGGTAATATAACGTTTATCAAAATCCATTTTTTAATTCCCAAAGATGAACTTACTTACCAATTGTTAAGAAAACTTAGAAATCTGGTCTTCTACCTTTTCCCATTCTTCCATTAATGTGTCTACTTTTGCTTTTTTAGCTTTGTAGTTTTTAAAGAAATTAGGTCTTGCAGAAACTTCATCGTAATTATTTGCCAATTCTAAGTCGAGCTTTTCAATTTCGCTTTCCAAATCTGCAATTTCAGTTTCTATTTTAGAAAGCTTATTATTCAGCTTTTTCAACTCTTTTTCTTGCTCTCTAGACAATTGATGAGCTTCTTTTTTAGTGGTATTTTTTTCTACTTTAACTACTGTTTTCTTTTCAGCTTCACGCAAACTTTCCATTTTGTGTTGCTCTAAGAAATAGTCGATATCACCCAAATACTCTTTAATTTCTTTATCTCTAAAACCATAAACAGTTGATGTTAATCCTTGTAAAAATTCTCTATCGTGAGAAACCACAATTAAAGTTCCATTAAAATTATTCAACGCTTCTTTTAAAACAGTTTTAGAGGCAATATCTAAGTGGTTTGTTGGCTCATCCATTATTAAAACATTGAAAGGTTGTAATAATAATTTACATAAAGCTAACCTGTTTCTTTCACCTCCAGAAAGCACTTTGGCTTTTTTATCTACTGCATCTCCACCAAATAAGAAAGAACCTAACATGTCTCTAACACGCATTCTGTTAGAGTCTGTTGCAGCATCTTCCATAATTTCTAACACTGTTTTTTCTGGTGGTAAATATTCTGATTGATTTTGTGCAAAATACCCAACTTCTACATTATGACCGAGTTTTAAATGCCCTTCAAACGGAATTTCGCCCACCATCATTTTAGCCAAAGTTGATTTTCCTTGTCCATTTTGCCCAACAAAAGCAATTTTACTATTTCTTTCTATTAATAAATCTACACCTTCTAAAACGTGTTTATCTCCATAACTTTTCGATAAATTTTCTGCCTCAATAATAATTTTACCAGGTTCTTTAGAGATCGCAAAACGCACATTCATGGCTGCATTATCATCTTGATCTACCTCAATCAACTCCACTTTATCCAACTGTTTCATTAACGATTGTGCCATAGAAGCCTTACTCGCTTTTGCCTTAAACTTATTAATCAGTTGTTGTTTCTGTTTGATTTCTTTTTCCTGATTCTTTTGAGCTTGTAACTGTTTTTCTTTAATTTCTGCTCTTAATTCTAAAAACTGTGTATATGGTTTTTTGTAGTCGTAAATTTGTCCTAAAGAAATTTCTATAGTTCTATTGGTTACGTTATCTAAAAACATTTTATCGTGCGAAACCAGTACAATTGCTCCAGAATATCCTTTTAAAAAGTTTTCTAACCAAATGATAGATTCAATATCTAAGTGGTTGGTAGGTTCATCTAATAATAAAATATCATTGTTTTGTAACAATAATTTTGCCAATTCAATACGCATTCTCCATCCACCAGAAAAAGTATCTGTAAGCTTATCAAAATCTTCTCTTTGAAAACCTAAACCTTGTAAAATTTTCTCTGTATCTCCTTGGTAATTGTATCCCCCTAAAAGTTCGTAACGTTCTTGTTTGTCTGTTAAATCTTGTATTAATTGTGTGTAAGAATCGCTCTCATAATCTGTTCTAGTTGTTAACTGATTATTAATATCTTCTAATTCTAACTCAATTTTTTTAATCTCTTCAAAAGCTTGATACGCCTCTTCTAAAATAGTTCTACCTTCTACAAAATCAATATCTTGTCTTAAAAAGCCAATTTGAACATCTTTGTCAAATGCCATAGTACCTCCACTACTTTCTATATCTTTAGAAAGCACTTTTAATAAGGTCGATTTTCCTGCGCCATTTTTGCCAATCAAGCCGATTCTATCTCCTTTATTTAATTTAAAAGTGATTCCTGAAAATAAATCTGTTCCCATAAAGGAAACCGTTAAATTATGAACGTTTAACATAAAATGTAATAATTGTTACTGAATTAAGTAGGCAAAAAATTTACCTTTGCAAAAGTATATAAATTTTAAGGTTCAGATGTTTAAAAAAGGGTCAAAGTTATTTAGTATTGCAAAGGGAAAATGCCCAAAATGTCAAGAAGGTGATTTCTTTAAATATGGGTTTACATTTAATCCTGCAAAAATTACCAAATTGCACAACAATTGTAGCGCATGTAATTTAAAATATATGTTAGAACCATCGTTTTTTTATGGTGCTATGTATATAAATTACGGCATAACTGTAGCAATTTCTATTTTTGTATTTGTAGTTACTAAATTAGCTTTTAACTTTGATTTACTAGAATCTTTTTTATCTGTAATAGTCGCCTTAATTGTTTTAGCTCCTATAAATTTAAGACTATCTCGAATTCTTTGGATTAATATGTTTGTGAGTTATGAAAAGAATGCTGGAAGTTTGAAGAGTGAAGAGTGAAGTTGGAAGTTGGAAGTTACAACTACTCAAATCTTTTGATATCACAAACAGGATCTAAATCTTCTCCTTTTTCTAAATGATTGAATAATTGTTTTGCCATGGTTGGTGCAATCATTACACCCCTTGTACCTAAACCATTTAAAATGACTAATTGAGGATATGCTGGATGTGGGCCAATTAAAGGTCTTCTATCTCTTACAGTTGGTCTTACTCCTGCAGTTTGATCTATAATTTTATAAGGGACATCAATAACTTTTTTCAGCTTATCTATCAACTCATTTTTTCCATCTTCTGATGGATTAGAGGTTTTGTCTTTCCAATTAAAAGTAGCACCTACTTTATAAAAATGATCTCCTAAAGGCAATACAAATAAAGTAGATTTTAATAAAAAGTTGATGTTTAAATTTGGTGCGTAAATTGTAATTAATTCGCCTTTTACTTCATTTAAAGGCAAATAATTAAAAAAGAGGTTTTGTTTCATACCAAAACCTTCGCAAAAAACAATTCTATTTGTTTTGATTCCTTTGTACTCTAATTCGTATTCTTTGAATTTTACTTTTTGATGTTCGAATTGCTCAAATTGTATTTTACGTTCTTCTTTTAGGTAATCTCTATAAAAGTCTACTAATTTTTTAGTATCTACTCTTCCTGCATGGTTTACATTTCCAAAACCAAAATCTCCAAAAACACCTGTTTTTTTTTGATGATCTATTTGTGGGTCTAAATAATCAACCAATAATGGCTTGTCTGTGGCAGAAAACCAGTTATTTTGGTCTTCTACAGATTTGAATGCTTTTTTGATGATGAACTTTTGATCAAACTGAGTTTGAAATTTTTTTTCTAATCTTTCATAAAATGGTAGGGCTATTTCTAATTGTTGTTTGGCATTCCAAACTGGTGTAAATCGTTTTAAAATTACTGGATTATAAACACCACCAGCCACTAAAGAAGATGTCTGAGAATCATCTTCAAAAACTAAAAAACTTTTATTTGCCTCTACCAATTCTTCAGCAAATGCCAAACCTGCTAACCCTAAACCAACAATTATATAATCTACTTTCACTTTGTAAAAATTCTTTAATTCTACCAAAATTTAGATATAAAAAAACGTTCCAAAATTATTGGAACGTTTTTTTGTGTTTTAAACAAGATGTATTAATAATTCCACATATCAATTTCTCTATTTCTAATATCTTCTTTGATTTTATCAGCTTCTAACAACTGAAATAACGAGTTACCACGAACATAATCTGAAATAGATCTGTTTCCGTAAATGTTTTCTTCTCTTACAATAACAGCACTGAATCTTCTTGCGTTTAACAAATGATCGTAAGAGATAGGATGAGATGCATTCTTTGGATTAAACACTTTAGAATCATGCAACACTTGTCTTGCAGATGGGAAAAATATCCAAAACAATTCGTATAAGCTTTCATCCTCTACGCCTTCTACTCCAAATGATTGCACATCTTTTCCCATTGGCGCTAAGGCTAGCAATCTGTATTTCATTTCACCTTGACGTTTATCAAAATACCACATTCCTTTTAGCATATAACCTCCTATATCTTGTGCTTGTAATGTATAGGTGTCTGTGTATCCATTTTCTTCACGAACGTTTACTAAACGAGATTCTATTTCTTCTTGGGTTATCTTAGATGTAAAAAAAGAATCTGTGTATGCATTTTCTATTTTACCTTGTCTGATTCCTTTTACAAGTGTATCAAATAAAGATCTTCTATCTGGAGAAATATTTAGTGTATCAATAGGAAAATAATAAGGTAAATTTATCTTTTGATTTAAATCTACAAACTCCCAAACCACTTTAGACCACATAATATCTCTATCATCTACATATCCGTAAGGAATTGGTCCATCATTATCTGCTAAAATTTGCTGTTCATTTTTTTTACCAATATCTTCAGGATTTTTCCAGTTTAGCATATTGGATTGCCCACTTGCTAAAGCTGTAAAAAGGGTGAAAAATAATATGAAACAATTTTTATACATCATTAATTTTTTTATGTTAATTTGTTAACTCTATGTTTACAGGAAATACCTTTTTAAGAGGCACACCATTAGCAGTTGCTTTAATATCATAAATATTAATTTGATCTCCTCTTCTGGCTCTAGATAATTTCTGCCTTGCGTCTGCTGTTAACTTATCTCCGTTTACAATAATAGTTAACTGACCAGGTATTTTGATTTTAAAGCCTGTTACTTTTACTTTTAAGTCGAAGTCAAAATCTTCATAACCAGCTGTGATTGGTGAATTAGCTAAACCAGTTTTTGGCATTTTAACAGTACCTGACTGATTACGAACAAGCCCAACTGCTGCAGGTAAATCTTTAATTCTAAACGTTGCTTTAGAATTTACAGTTTTACCACTGCTTAATTTTGCACTTACATTAATGGTTGCTATTTTACCTGCCCCTGGTTTTAAAATATATTTACCTCTACTTCCAGAAAGTGAACCTCCAGACGCAGAAACATTTAAGTTATTATCTCCCACACCAGGTAAAGAAACAGAAATTGGGTTTGCTAAGCTTCTGTAAACTACATTCATCTTGTCTGCAGAAACCACAGCGTTACTTGGTTCTGGGATAACAGAATACGAACTTTCAAAAGGCACTTCTACTGGCTCGCCATTTTGAGTAAAAGTAATTTTACCCTTTATATCATGACTTCCTACATTACCAGCTGGCATATCAATAATAACTTGACCAGATTCTATTTTTTTATAGTCTCTACCATTTAAAACCACATTATCAGGAATCATAGTAGCATCGTAACGTCCTAATACTATTTTACCACTTACTTTTTCGCCTGCAAAATATGCGTTTTTATCTAACGCAACAATTCCTTTATAATTATTCAACGATAAAGATTCTTCTAGTTTACCACCTAATAAAGAGGTTACAATATCTGCTTCTGTGTTTCTAATATCTGCTTGCATTTGAGTTAAACTTGTTAAAGATGCCACTAATGGAAAACCTTCATATCTCGCCTTTAACCATTCTACTGTTCTTCCTGTTTTACTATTTTCAATTGGTTCTGTAGAGAATCTATCATTTATGATTGATGTAAACTTACTATTTTCACCTAAAACACTAATAACATTAGTTCTATAGTTATTAATTTTATCTAAAAACTCTTGCCCATTTTCAGTATATCCATCACCTTTAAAAAAATAGACATCTAGAAACTCTGTTTTATCCATTGACTCATAATCTGTTTTGTCCTCAATACCTGAAGTCATTTTAGACTTTAAATCATCTAGATATGCATAAAACTCATTAGAGTAATTCTTTATTTTATTCGCTTGTTTATTTAATTCTCCAAACTTTGCTGTTTGTTCTGAGGCCTTAGTTGCTAAGTTAGCATAGGCTTCGTTATTCTTTTCTATCGTAGAAATATTATTTTCTGTTAGTTTCTCGTTCATGAAGCCAAAAGCTGATAATACTTCTTTACTCATATTCATTGCTAACATTGCAATAAATACAAGGTACATTAAGTTTATCATTTTTTGTCTTGCAGACATTTTTCCTCCTGCCATAGTAATTAGTTTTTCTTGTTATAAAATTTCGTTGAACTAATTAATTATTTACTTGACATTGCAGAAAGCATATTACCATAAACTCCATTTAAAGAAGATAGGTTTTTTGCTAAAGAATCCATCTGTTCTTTTAGTTTTTGAGTATTTTCTACAACCTCAGTATTTAAACTGGCTTGTTTTGTTGTGTTTTCTACTTGAACTTTATATAAACTGTTTAAAGATTCCATTTGAGCTGCAGCTAGAGAAACTTGTTCATTATATTTATTTGTAGAAGCCACTGACTCTGATGCAGATGATAAACCTTCTGCTGCATTTTGAAAGTTTTTCATACTATTTCCTAAACTATCCATTAAGGCTGAATCAATTTTAGCTTCTTGTAAAAGATTGTCTAATTTTTGAGATAGCAATCCTTCTGCACCTACTTTTTCTTCAGCTTTAGTTGCAACAGTATCTTCTCCTAATTCAGGGTATACTTTAGACCAATCAAATTCATCTTCTGGAGCATCAAACGCAGAAATTGCAAAAACCGCAGCTTCCACTAATAAACCTATTGTTAACATTACACCCCCTGTTATTGGTCCTATAGATATGTGTTGAATTTTAAATAAAGCTCCTACAATTACCACTGCAGCTCCCATTCCATAAATAAAATTCATTGTTTTTTTGTAACCTCTTGACTGTGCCATTTTTCTTTTTTTTTAATTCTTATTTTCTTTTTAATTTTTATTTGTTTGTTGTACCTAAATAATTTTGTACAGTTCTAAAACCAATATAACTTCTTGCTGTATCTGCATACTCATAATCTCTAGAACCTACTTCTAAATAATATGCAACGTCTTTCCAAGAACCACCTCTAATAATTTTTCTTTTATTTTTTCGATCTTCTACATTTGGGTTCATCGTTGATGCCATGTAGTAAGAAGATAAATTATACGCAGTATTTGTCCACTCAGAAACATTACCTGCCATATTATATAAACCATAATCGTTGGCATTAAATGATTTTGCTTCAACTGTGTATAATGCACCATCAACAGCGTAATTACCTCTAACAGGTTTAAAGTTCGCTAAAAAACAACCTCTATCACTTGTGGTACTACCTGTTCCCCAAGGATAAGTTGCAAATTCTAAGCCACCTCTTGCAGCATATTCCCATTCTGCTTCTGTTGGTAATCTAAAATCTGGCACTAAACTTGATCCTTTTTTACCTCTTAGATAATCATTTTTCTTTTTGGTTCTCCAATTACAGAAAGCATTTGCTTGTTCCCAAGTAACCCCAACTACTGGGTAATCTCCATAAGATTGATGATAAAAATAATCTTGGTGCATTGGATCATTATAAGAATAATTGAAATCTTTAACCCAAACTGTAGTATCTGGGTAAATGTTTAAAATTTCGGTTTCTACAAAATCCTTTCTATTTCCACCTTTTCTTGCTGCATTATCTCTATCAAACCAAGAATATTTATAGTTTAAGTATTTGGTATTAAAAGTTCTAATACCATCAACAGCTTCTTCTCTGCTGATGTATAAAGAATCCATAACTTCTACATAATCAACATCTGGATACTCGTCTTTTTCCCAAATAAGATCTTCATCCCAATTTAATGGCTGAATCGTATCAAAACTGTAGTAATTTTCATACATATATTTCTGATAAGGTGTTGTATTTTCTACAGTATCTTTGTAGGCATAATTTTGAATTCCAGAAGTTCTACGATTACCATCTTCGTTACCATCTGCCCCTAAAGAAGAAAACTCTGCTTGCTCTGCTAATTTTGTTCTTACAATAGAATCTCTAACCCAAAACACAAATTCTTTATACTCTTTATTTGTAATTTCGGTTTCATCCATATAATAAGGTCTTACAGTAACCGTTTTTGTAGGTGTATTTAAAGTACCCAAAATATCTTGATCTTGCTTACCCATGGTAAATGAACCACCAGGAATTAATGCCATTCCATAAGGTTTTTCTGAAAACCATTTTTTCTTAGACTTTACACCCACTAATTCTCCTCTATCATTAGAACCACAACTGTAAAAAACGGCTATTAAAAGTGCAAATATGGCTGCTTTTTTCATATTATATTTTTGTCTTTACTAAAAGTTCGTAAACCTATTATTTTTTTTGCTAAGATACAATGTTGAAATTATATTTTAACGTATTCATTTCTATTAAATTCGTAAATTATATCATTTTTTGCATGGCTTTGTACCATCTTTCAGGTATTACTTGCCTTGTTGCATCTGTATAATCTTTATATGTACATGGTACTAACGCATGTCTTTTGTATTTATTATCTGATAAAATTTTAATCTCCATCCACCATCTTCCTGTTTTATTACTTTTATAAAACACCAAAGAATCATCATCTTCCATAATAACTGTAAACTTTTGATAATTCTCTTTACCAGAAAACGGATAATCTTTTACTCTAAAATTAACACCTTCTATAAAATACCAAATCATTTGAGCCACTAAACTTGCTGTTTGATGATTATTATCATATTTAGAATTATACTCGTAAATACCAAATGACGAAACTTTATCACTTATCCCTGCATATCTTGCAATAGCACAAATTTCTTCGCCATAAAAACCATTGGGTGATGCATTATTGTTAGCTGGTGCTTCGCTTTGTCTTACTGCTCCTAAATCTATAGATACAATATCTGCATTTCTAAAAGCAGGCTCTATATTTTCTAATTCTTTAGCTTTTCCTAATCTACACGTGTCAAAAAACAAAGAATCGAATAATTTTATTTCTTCTTGAGCATTAAAATACGTTTGATAACCAACATTACTGTAATTGAATAAATTGTTTGGTTTTTGCATGATAATTTTACTCAAATAGGATTGAGAAGTAAGGTCATCGTCTAAATTACCTAAATCAAAACGACTGTCTACGGCTGTAATATTTATAGTTTGCTCTAAGCAATCGTAAGCCCTATAATTAACGTAGGTTAAATCTTGGCCACCTCCAATAATAATAGGAATAATTTGTTGTTTTACAAGTGAAGTAATAATTTCTGAAACTGCATAGTACGTATCTGAAACGGAATTTCCTTTTAGTACATTACCTAAATCTGCAATTTCTAAATTCCATTTACCTGGAAATAGTTCGTACAATTTTCTTCGGATAAAATGCAAATTATCACCACATCCAAAATTGTTTTCTGAGTTCCGATCTTCTTGAACACCAAAAATAGCTAACTTAATATTTTCTAATTCTGGAAAACCATCTTGTTGGGTATGAATTTTAATACTATTCCCTAAACAATAAGGAGAGTGCAACACTAAGTGTGCTAAAGCCGTTTCTTTAACAGGGGATAAGAATTCTTTATTCATCAATTTTTACTTGTAAACGCAATATACCAAAAATCTTTATTTCTTTTTAGTAGTTTTTCTTTTTCTTATTTTTTTCTTTGGAGTTTTAGCCTCAATCATTTTAATAGCCTCTTCTTTAGATAGCTTTTCAATTTTGGTTGTTTTTGGTAATTCTACTTTAATTTTACCTTTGATTACATTGAACCTTCCCCATCTTGCTTTTTCAACCTTAATCTCAACATCTTCCCAATTATGGATTACCTTATCAATTTCTTTTTGTTTCTTTTCTTCAATTAAAGTAACAATATCATCATCAGAAAGATTATCAAAATCGTACTTTTTATTTACGTTGATAAACATTCCATTCCATTTTAAAAATGGTCCAAAACGCCCAACCCCTTTTTGAACAGGTAATTCTTCATGATGATAAATAGGAGCGTCTGCTTTCTTTTTTGCTTCAATCAGTTCTTCTGCTCTTGGTAAATCTACCTCCATTGGGTTTTCTCCTTTATCTAGAGAAACATACATTTTACCAAATTTTACATAAGGGCCAAAACGCCCATTAGACACAATAACCTCTTCGCCTTCATAAGTACCTAAAGTTTTAGGAAGCAAGAATAACTCTAACGCTTCTTCCATTGTTATGGTTCCTAAGTTTTGATCTTTATTTAAACTGGCAAACTGCTTTTCTTCATCTTCTGGAGCCCCTATTTGTGCAATTGGTCCAAATTTACCCAAACGTACTAAAACTGTTTTTCCACTCTGTGGATGTTTTCCTAATATGCGTTCGCCACTTTCTCTTTCTGCATTTTCTTTAACATCCTCTACATTATCGTGGAATTTAGTGTAGAATTCTTTAATCATTTCTGTCCAGTTTTCATCACCTTCAGAAATATCATCAAAAGAGTTTTCAACTTTTGCAGTAAAACCAAAATCTAAAATATTAGAAAAATTAGCGACTAAAAAATCGTTTACAATATTCCCAATATCAGTAGGTACTAATTTATTTTTATTTGCCCCTGTTTTTTCGGTTAACGATTTACTTTTAACAGAACCATCAACTAAAATTAACTGTTCGTAATTTCTTTCTTTCCCTTCATCTTGTCCTTTTTCAATATACCCTCTTCTTTGAACTGTAGAAATTGTTGGTGCATATGTAGAAGGACGACCAATACCTAGCTCTTCTAATTGCTTTACCAAAGATGCTTCAGTAAACCTGTAAGGAGGACTTGTAAAACGTTGTGTTGCATTGATAAAAGCGTAAGATAACGCCTCATTTACTTTTAAATTCGGCAACATTCCTGCTTGCTCCTCTTCTTCATTATCAGTACCTTCTAAATACACTTTTAAGAAACCATCAAACTTTATCATTTCTCCATTTGCTGTAAAGATTTTATCGTTATTAGAGTTTTCAATCTTTACGTTGGTTCTTTCCAATTGTGCATCACTCATTTGCGATGCTAAGGTTCTTTTCCAAATTAAATCGTACAATCTATTTTGATCATATTCTGTTGCAATGGAATGCATTTTCATGTTTGTTGGTCTGATGGCCTCATGAGCTTCTTGAGCTCCTTTTGCTTTCGATTTAAAAACACGTTGTTTACTATATTCTTTTCCGTAGTAATTTGTAATTTCTTCTTCTGCCTCATTTCTAGCATCTACAGATAAATTTACACTATCTGTTCTCATATAAGTAATTAAACCAGCTTCATACAAACGTTGTGCAACCTGCATGGTTCTACCCACTGCAAAGCCTAATTTACGAGAGGCTTCTTGTTGTAATGTTGATGTAGTAAATGGTGCTGCTGGCGATTTTTTTGCTGGCTTTTTTGTTAAATCAGCAATTGAAAAATCTGCATTTGCACAAGAGTTTAAAAATGCTTCTGCAGATTTTTTTGAATTAAAATTCTTAGGAATAGTAGCTTTAAACTTTTTTCCTTCTTGATTTAAAAATTCTGCGATTACTTTATAATGTGTTTGTGCTTTAAATTCTAGAATACTTCTTTCTCTTTCTACAATTAATCGCACTGCAACAGATTGCACCCTTCCTGCAGACAAACCGCCTTTTACTTTACGCCATAAAACTGGCGACAATTCGTAACCAACCAGACGATCTAAAACCCTACGTGCTTGTTGCGCATTTACCATATTATAGTCTATATCTCTAGGATTTTCGACTGCTTTTAAAATGGCCTTTTTGGTAATTTCATGAAAAACAATACGTTTTGTATTTTCATCTTTTAACTCTAATTGCTCTTTTAAGTGCCAAGCAATGGCTTCTCCTTCACGATCCTCATCACTAGCTAACCAAACAACTTCTGCTTTTTTTGCTAGGGTTTTTAATTTTTTAACTACAGGTTTTTTATCTGTAGAAACAATATATTTAGGACTAAAATCTCCTTCTACATCTATACCCAGTTCTTTGGATGGTAAGTCTGCAATATGCCCATAACTCGATTCTACTTGAAATTCTTTTCCAAGAAATTTTTCGATGGTTTTTGCTTTTGCAGGTGACTCAACTATAACTAAATTCTTTGCCATTTATCTCTTTTTGTCGCTAAAACGCTTTAAAAACGTACTATTTTATGTTGCAAAAGTAGTCAGTTTTTTTTATTTGTGATGTTTTACATCTTAATTTAATATTAAAAACTACCAAAACAGAAGCTTTTTATTGGTTTAATTATTCATTTAACATAGGATTCCCTATTTCATTAATTTCATTGGTTTCTTCAAAACCGATTACCTCTTTATAAATGATATATATAGGTAGATATGAAAAAGGAATCAAGAAGAAATACCCTAAACCACAGGTAATTGTTCCTATTATGGTAACAATAATACCGATAACTAACAGCAACCCAAATGTAATTAACCACTTTTTTGTTCCAAGTTTAAAACTCAACTCAAAAATAGCACCAACCGAGAGTTCCGGATTAAAGGTAAAAAACACGATAAAAAAAGAAACTGGCACCATCGTATAAATCAGTGGCACATAACACAGTAAAGCAGATAATGCTACTATAATCATACTTACTACCATCAAAACTAATAATTTAAGTATGTATTTTTTTTTGATGAAATAAAAAAAATCAGATGTATTTACTAAATGATTAAAATCTAATCGATTTACAATTCTGTAAAAACCAGCAATTAACGCAGCCGAAAGTGCTATTAAAACTATGAATAAAAAAAGTATTCCAACTATATAGACAAATGAAAAGCCAGTAAAAAAATCCGTCATAAAATCCGAACTATAATCACCAGATTCTGCTCTTGCAAATGATGCAACTATCAATGGCACATATACTAGTATAATTATTGGCAACATGATTATCACATTAAAAATAAAAAGCAACAAGCCTTGTACCCAAACTTTTTTGTAAAGCTCAATAATTAAATTGAACATTGTGCCAAAATCTAAATTTTTTGCTGAATTAATTCTTTCTTTATAGAAACTGATACTATTCATAGTAATTCTTATGTTTTTGGTAAAATTAGAAACATTTATTAATTTAAGTTAAAAACCGAAACTATTTTTTCTGCCAATTTGTCATAAAAATGTATTTTTGGTTGTATCTTTGCCCACCCTTTAATGATAAATTGAAAGATGGAACACGTAGAAAAAATCATTGACGAAAAAAGACAAGGCAAAGCGCTTGTTACCGAAAATAAAAAAGAGAACACGAAAAAATTATTCATTGAAAGCTATGGTTGCCAAATGAATATGAACGATAGTGAAATTGTTGCTGCTATTTTAGACAAACAAGGCTACAATACCACTCAAATCTTAGAAGAAGCCGATTTGGTTTTGGTAAATACGTGTTCTATTCGAGAAAAAGCTGAAACCACAGTCAGAAAAAGATTACAGAAATACAACGCTGTAAAGCAGGTTAACAAAAAAATGAAAGTGGGCGTTTTAGGCTGTATGGCTGAACGTTTAAAAGAAAAATTTTTAGAAGAAGAAAAAATAGTTGATTTAGTTGTTGGCCCAGATGCTTACAAAGATTTACCAAATTTATTAGAAGAGGTAAATGAAGGTAGAGATGCCGTAAATGTTATTTTATCTAAAGAAGAAACCTATGGAGATATTTCTCCTGTACGTTTAAATTCTAATGGAGTTTCTGCTTTTGTATCAATTACAAGAGGTTGTGATAATATGTGTACTTTCTGCGTAGTTCCTTTTACTCGTGGACGAGAAAGAAGTAGAGATCCGAAAAGTATTTTAGAAGAAATTCAACAAATGGTGGATAAAAACTACAAAGAAATTACACTTCTAGGACAAAATGTAGATAGCTTTTTATGGTATGGAGGTGGCTTGAAAAAAGATTTTAAGAAAGCAACTGAAATGGCTCAAGCAACTGCTGTAGATTTTTCGCAATTGTTAGACATGTGTGCTACAAAATTTCCTAAAACGCGTTTTCGTTTTTCAACGTCAAATCCTCAAGATATGAGTTTAGACGTTATTCACACTATGGCAAAACACAAAAACATTTGCAAATACATTCATTTACCAGTACAAAGTGGAAGTAATGCCATGTTAAAAGCAATGAACAGGCAACATACACGTGAAGAATATATGGAGTTGGTTGATAATATTTACAAGATAATTCCAGAAATGGCTTTATCTCAAGATATGATTGTTGGTTTTTGTGGTGAAACAGAACAAGATCACAAAGACACCTTAGATTTAATGGAGTATGTAAAATACGACTTCGGATTTATGTTTGCATACTCAGAAAGACCTGGTACTTTGGCCGGTAAAAAAATGGATGATGATGTGCCTGCAGCTATTAAAAAACGACGTTTAACTGAGGTTATTAATCTGCAACAAGAACACGCTTTATATAGAACACAGCAGCATTTAGGCAAAGTGGAAGAGGTTTTAATTGAAGGAACTTCTAAAAAAGATCCAAATCAGTGGAAAGGAAGAAACACCCAAAACACGGTAATTGTTTTTCCTAAAGAACATTACAAATTGGGCGATTTTGTAAATGTAAAAGTAGAGGATTGTACTTCTGCTACTTTGATTGGAACTGCTGTTGGGTATTCTGATAACAATTAAAAAACCTCTCCTAACCCCCCAAAAAGAGAGGAACTCCAATCTTTGTGGAAAATTGGGGTTGATTTAAGTTGGAGTTTTAAAATTAAGAAAAGTATAACATAAAGGAATCAAAAAAAAACGTTCTGAATTCCTTCCCTCTGGGAAGGCTAGAATTGGTAAATTTTTCTCCTTTGGGGAAATTAAAAGGGGCATATGGAAAACTTACAAGCATTAAAACAACGTTTTGGAATTATCGGAAACGATATCCATCTTAACAGAGCTTTAGAAAAAGCAGTTAGAGTTGCGCCTACTGATATTTCTGTTTTAGTAACAGGAGAAAGTGGTGTTGGTAAAGAAAGTATTCCTAAAATTATACATTCATTATCACACAGAAAACACGCTAAATACATTGCTGTAAACTGTGGCGCAATTCCTGAAGGAACCATTGACAGTGAATTATTTGGTCACGAAAAAGGGGCTTTTACGGGTGCTACACAAGATAGAAAAGGATATTTTGAAGTAGCTGATGGTGGTACTATTTTTTTAGACGAAGTTGGTGAGTTACCTTTAACCACACAAGTACGTTTGCTGCGTGTTTTAGAAAATGGCGAATTCATCAAAGTAGGTTCATCCAAAGTATTAAAAACAAATGTTAGAATTGTAGCTGCAACCAATGTAAATATGCGTTCTGCTATTGAAAAAGAAAAATTTAGGGAAGATTTATATTACAGATTAAGTACGGTTGAAATTAATTTACCGGCTTTAAGAGAGCGTAACCAAGATATACATTTGTTATTTCGAAAATTCGCTTCAGACTTTGCACAGAAATACAGAATGCCTTCCATCAGGTTAGATGAAAATGCAGTAAGCACATTACTTAATTACCAGTTTCCAGGAAATATTCGTCAATTAAAAAATTTGGCAGAACAAATCTCAGTAATTGAAGAAGAAAGAATAATTTCTGCATCAAAATTAAAACAATATTTACCTGATAATAACGGAAATTTACCTGCTATTGTTGGTGGTAAAAAAGACAATGATTTTTCTACTGAAAGAGACATTATGTATAAAATCTTGTTTGATATGCGTAATGATATCAACGATTTAAAAAAATTGACCCTTGATTTAATGAAAAATGGAAATGTTGAAGAAGTACAAGAAGAAAACCATAGACTTTTAGAAAAAATCTATAACAACAAAGATTTAGAAGACTTAGATATTGAAGTTTTAAACATTCCTCAAAAAACTTCTGATGAGCAAGAATATGATTTCATTGAAACTATTGAAGAAGACGAATCGTTATCTTTACAAGACAAAGAAATAGAGATGATTAAAAAATCTTTAGAAAAAAATAACAACAAACGCAAGTTAGCTGCTAAAGAATTGGGGATTTCTGAACGAACTTTATATCGAAAAATTAAACAATACGATTTGTAATTGTCTGCAAACAAATTGATAAGAAAAAATGAAAAAAAAACTTTTTGCCTTAATATTATTAATTTTAATAGGATGCAAATCATACACATTCCAAAATTTTGATATAGGAAACGCTAAAACCATACAAATAGATTTTTTTAGAAACGAAGCACCTTTAGTAGAACCACAATTAAGTCAAAAATTCACAGAGAGTCTTCAGAATTTATTTCTAAAACAAACCAAATTACAATTAACTAACTCTAATGGAGATTTGTATTTTAGCGGTGAAATTACAGACTATAGAATTAAACCAGTAAGTGGGGTATCAAATCAAACTGCAGCACAAAATAGGTTAATAATTTCGGTTAATGTTAGATTTAGAAATAAATACAACAGTAATAAAAATTTTGAAAAAGTATTTTCTTTTTATTCAGATTTCGATGCGAACGCTCAACTTTCTGGAGACCTTCAAAATAATTTGATAAACCAAATCAATAAAAGAATTACACAAGATATTTTAAACCTATCAATTGCAAATGATTTTTAAAATGAAAAAAATAATTTTATCCTTAATTATAATATCAACCTTAATTGGC
The DNA here is from genome assembly GCF_044595335.1 of Polaribacter sp. R77954. Taxonomy (GTDB): domain Bacteria; phylum Bacteroidota; class Bacteroidia; order Flavobacteriales; family Flavobacteriaceae; genus Polaribacter. Next base: position 3,325,485 of record NZ_CP138992.1, on the reverse strand, counting down.
TGTGGAGCTTACTCTTTTACAGGTGGTAATACAGGTGATGCCAAAACGATCCAAATTGATTTCTTCCCAAATAATGCGCCTTTGGTTGAACCCGTTTTAACACAACGTTTTACGAATGATTTACAAGATTTATTTACACGTCAAACAAATTTAACGCTCACCAATTCTAATGGAGATTTACATTTTAGTGGAGAAATTACAGGCTACAGAGTAACACCAATGAGTGGAACATCAGATCAAACTGCAGCTCAAAATAGATTAACAGTTACCGTAAATGTTCGTTTCACTAATAAACTAGAAGAAAAAGATGATTTTGAAAAAAACTTTTCTTTTTATTCTGATTATGCTGCAGATGCCCAGTTAACTGGTGGTGTACTTGAAAGCGCTTTAGATGAAATTGTAGAACGTTTAACGCAAGATATTTTTAATGCATCAGTTGCAAAGTGGTAATAAACATACCAATTTATGCAAAAAAAGCAAAAAACCTGTTAAAACTATAACCATTGAAAATAGAGCGATTTAACAATATAATAACAGATCAAACTCAAATTACGCAACTAGATACTGCAGCGTTAAAAACCGTTATTGAAGAATACCCCTATTTTCAGTCGGCAAGAGCGTTATATTTAAAAGGATTAAAAAATCAAGATAGCTTTAAATACAATAACGAGTTAAAAATAACTGCTGCGTACACTACTGATAGAACAGTTTTATTTGATTTTATTACCTCTAAAGAATTTGAAACTTCAAAAAAAGAGATTCATAAACAAATTAGCAATAAAATTTCTGAAGAGAAACCAACAAAAACGCCTGTAGAAAATAAAGCAATAAAACCAGAAGAAACTGCTAAACCTATTAAAAGTACTGAAGAACAATTGGCTATTGGTAAACCTATTCCGTTTATAAAATCAGAAAATTATTCTTTTAATCAATGGTTACAATTATCTGCAAAAAATCCGATAGTTAGAAAACAAGCGATAGAAAAACCCGTTTCTAAAAAAGAAAAAATTATTGAAAAATTCATCAAAACAAACCCTAAAATAGAACCACTTTCCAAAGACAAATCTATATCTATTTCTGTAGCAAAAAACAAACAAGATGCTGCTTTAATGACAGAAACATTGGCTAAAGTATATCTTGAACAAAAAAAGTATGAAAACGCTATTCAAGCATATAGAATTTTAATTTTGAAATATCCAGAAAAAAGTGGTTTCTTTGCAGACCAAATTAAAAGAATACAAATTTTACAAAAACATAAATAATGAGTTATACAGCATTTCTAATCTTAATTTTAATTGTAGCAGTTGCTTTAATTTTAATAGTAATGGTTCAAAACCCAAAAGGTGGAGGATTATCTTCTTCTTTTGGTGGTGGAGGCGCACAATCTTTAGGAGGTGTACAAAACACAAATAACTTTTTAGATAGAACCACTTGGACGTTAGCTATTGCTATGTTTGCCTTAATTTTACTAGCAAATTTTGCTATTCCAAGAGAAGGAGCAAACAATGTAAATTTAGACAATACATTAGATGGCATTGAAACTACAATTCCTGCTGAAAATAATGCACCAGCAACAAACGATAGTATCAACTAAGTTTTAGTTTAAACATATTAAAAATGCCAACGAAAATGACACGTTGGCATTTTTTTTTGCTTAAAATTTCAGTAAAAAATCAATCAACGAAAAATTGTCAGTTTTAAAATAATGGCACAATTTCTGACCATTTATGTGAGTAAAATTAATTTTAATAAATCAAAAATTTATAAAACAATGGGATTAAACATTAAACCTTTAGCAGACAGAGTTCTTGTAGAACCTGCTCCAGCAGAAACAAAAACAGCTTCTGGATTAATCATACCAGATAATGCAAAAGAAAAACCTCAAAAAGGAACTGTTGTAGCAGTAGGTAATGGTAAAAAAGATGAGCCTTTAACTGTAAAAGTTGGTGATACTGTTTTATATGGTAAATATGGTGGAACAGACTTAAAATTAGAAGGCGTTGATTATTTAATGATGCGTGAATCTGATATTTTGGCAATTATTTAATGGCTTTAGGCTATATGCCTTAAGCTTTAAGCAAAGCAATGAGAGATTTTAAAAAATACGATATTTGGAAATTAAGTCATTTATTAACTTTAAAAATTTATGACGTTACCAAAACTTATCCAAAAGATGAGGTTTATGGAATAATTTCTCAAATTAGAAGAGCATCTTCTTCTATTCCAACTAATATAAGTGAAGGTTGTGGAAGAGATAGTGATGCAGAATTCAATCGTTTTTTAACAATTGCAATAGGTTCAGCATCAGAAGTTGAATACTTAATTATTCTCTCTAAAGATTTAAATTATATTGATAAAAATTCATTTATCATTTTAAATGAAGAAATAAATATAATAAAAAGAAAAATTTATTCATTAAAACAAAAATTAAAATAATTAGCTTTTGGTTTTTTGCATATCGCCAAAAGCCAAAAGCATAAAGCATAATACAAATGGCAAAAGATATTAAATTTGATATTGAAGCAAGAGATGGTTTAAAACGCGGAGTTGATGCGTTAGCAAATGCAGTAAAAGTAACATTAGGCCCTAAAGGAAGAAATGTAATTATTTCTAAATCTTTTGGAGCACCAACAGTAACTAAAGATGGTGTTTCTGTAGCAAAAGAAGTTGAGTTAGAAAACGAGCTAGAAAATATGGGCGCTCAAATGGTAAAAGAAGTAGCTTCTAAAACTAACGATTTGGCTGGTGATGGAACAACAACTGCAACTGTTTTAGCACAAGCAATTGTAAAAGAAGGCTTAAAAAATGTGGCTGCAGGTGCAAATCCTATGGATTTAAAACGTGGCATTGATAAAGCAGTTACTGCAATTGTTTCAGATTTAGAAAAACAAGCTCAAGAAGTAGGTAATTCTTCAGAAAAAATAAAACAAGTTGCTGCAATTTCTGCAAATAATGATGATGTTATTGGCGATTTAATTGCAACTGCTTTTACCAAAGTAGGTAAAGAAGGTGTTATTACTGTTGAAGAAGCTAAGGGAATGGATACTTATGTTGATGTTGTAGAAGGTATGCAATTTGACAGAGGTTATTTATCACCTTATTTTGTTACTGATGCAGATAAAATGATTGCGGATTTAGAAAATCCTTATGTATTATTATTCGATAAAAAGATTTCTAACTTACAAGAAATCCTTCCAATTTTAGAGCCAGTTTCTCAATCAGGTAGACCATTATTAATTATTGCTGAAGATGTAGATGGACAAGCTTTAGCTACTTTAGTAGTTAATAAATTACGTGGCGGATTAAAAATTGCTGCTGTAAAAGCCCCAGGCTTTGGAGACAGAAGAAAAGCAATGTTAGAAGATATTGCAATTTTAACTGGTGGTACTGTAATTTCTGAAGAAAGAGGATTCTCTTTAGAAAACGCTACTTTAGATTTATTAGGCACTGCAGAGAGTATTACCATTGATAAAGACAATACTACTATTGTAAATGGCTCTGGTGATGCTGATGCAATTAAAGCGAGAGTTTCTCAAATTAAAGCACAAATAGAAACCACAACTTCAGATTACGATAAAGAAAAATTACAAGAACGTTTGGCTAAATTAGCTGGTGGTGTTGCAGTTTTATATGTGGGTGCTGCTTCTGAAGTAGAAATGAAAGAAAAGAAAGACAGAGTTGATGATGCTTTACACGCTACAAGAGCTGCAGTTGAAGAAGGTATTGTTGCTGGTGGTGGTGTTGCCTTAGTTCGTTCTAAAAAAGTATTAGAACAATTGGCAACAGAAAACTTAGACGAAACTACAGGTGTGCAAATTGTAAATAAAGCTATTGAAGCTCCATTAAGAACAATTGTAGAAAATGCAGGTGGTGAAGGTTCTGTAGTAATTAATAAAGTTTTAGAAGGTAAAAAAGACTTTGGTTACGATGCAAAATCTGATGCATATGTAGATATGTTAGAAGCTGGTATCATCGATCCTAAAAAAGTAACTCGTGTTGCTTTAGAAAATGCAGCGTCTGTTGCTGGTATGATTTTAACTACAGAATGTGCTTTAGTAGATATTAAAGAAGATGCTCCTGCTGGTGGTGGAATGCCTCCAATGGGTGGTGGAATGCCAGGAATGATGTAATTGGCGATTTGACAGAGCAAATTATTTTACATTTTTGAAAAAATGATAATGCTCTTAAACTTGTGATTTCGATCTTTTAGAGAAATCTCAAAAACATAAAAAAATCCGTTAGAAATTTCTAACGGATTTTATTTTTATAAACAAATATTGCTGTATTGCTATAACCTAGAAAATTAGTTTTTCTTCACTTTTTTAAGTTCTCCTTCGTGATCTAAAACAATTTTCTCATCTCTATATTTACAACAAGGGTGTACAGAATTATACGCCTCATCTGTTGCGCTAATTTTATTTTCATTAACGTCAAAGACGTCATGACCTACTTTTAAAATATTTTGCTGAACCGTTGACATTTCAGTTTTGTGTTCATCAAATATTAAGTTTAATTGATGTGTCTTTGGACTCCAAAGTGCAAATTTTACCCCTTTTGTTTTTAAAGCAGCAGTTTCTATTCGCTTTTTACACATTCCGCAAATACCATCAACTTTAAAAGAAATTTTTGCATTTTTATTCTTTTTTATCTCTTGAGATTGCACGTTAAATACGATAAAAAATAAACTTAGTATGAATATATATTTTTTCATGTTTTATTATTTTAAATTAATGATAAGAATAAACATATTTAAAACCTAAATTTTACTGTAAACTAGCTAAACTAGATTTTATGGTTTCAATTTTAGCTAATGTATCACTTTCTTTTTTACGTTCTAGCTCAATCACTTTTTCTGGTGCATTAGATACAAAACGTTCGTTTGATAATTTCTTTTGAATTCCGAATAAAAAACCTTCAGCTCTTTTTAACTCGGCATTTAATTTTTTTGTTTCGGCTTCTACATCAATATTATCAGCAGAAATTGGCACAAAATATTCGTTAGATTTCACTCTAAAAGAAGCCCCATCTACTTTATCTGCAACATAATTTATTGAAGCTGCATTTGTTAATTTTTGAATAACAACATCAAATTCTTTGGTGTTTTTTTCATGATCAACTACAAATAATTCGATAGCATCTTTAAAAGAAATATTTTTTTCTTTTCTGATGGTTCTAATACCTGACACAACACCTGTAGCGAATTCAAAATCAGCAATTATTGTAGTATCAAAATCTTTAATTAGCGGATATTTTGAAATAATTAGTGCTTCTTCTGGAGTTCTTTCTGATATGAATTGCCAAATTTCTTCGGTTAAAAATGGCATAAATGGATGCAATACTTTTAAATTATTTTCTAAAACTTCAATAATTGCATCAAACGTTGTTCTATCAATAGGTTGTTGATATGATGGTTTTACAATTTCTAATAACCAAGACGAAAAATCGTCCATAATTAACTTATAGATTGCCATTAAAGCATCACTTAAACGATATTTAGAAAAGTGATCTTCAATCTCTGCTAAAGTTTTTTGAAACTTTGCTTCATACCAAGCCAAACCAATTTTAGCGGTTTCTGGTTGTTTTAAATTTTCATCAATTTCCCAACCTTTTATCAAACGAAAAGCATTCCAAATTTTATTAGCAAATGCTTTACCTTGCTGACATAAATCTTCATCAAATAGAATGTCATTTCCTGCTGGTGCACTTAGTAATAATCCTACTCTTACCCCATCTGCACCAAATTCTTCTATCAATTTTAAAGCATCAGGAGAATTCCCTAAAGATTTAGACATTTTACGTCTTTGTTTATCTCTAACCAAACCTGTTAAATACACATTTTCAAAAGGTTTGGCATCTTTATATTCATAACCAGCAACAATCATTCTTGCTACCCAAAAGAATAAAATATCTGGCCCTGTAACTAAATCGTTTGTAGGATAATAATAGTTAATTTCTTCGTTTTCTGGATTACGAATTCCGTCAAAAACAGACATTGGCCATAACCAAGAAGAGAACCAAGTATCTAGTGCGTCAGTATCCTGACGCAAGTTGTTAGTTTTTAGTTGTTGGTTTTTAGTCTTCTCTTTCGCAAGCTCAAGAGCTTTCTCAATATTCTCTGCAACAACAAAATCTTCTTTTCCATCACCATAAAAATAAGCGGGAATTTGTTGTCCCCACCACAATTGACGAGAAATGTTCCAATCACGAACATTCTCCATCCAATGACGATAGGTATTTTCAAACTTTTTAGGCACTAAATTAATTTCAGCAGCATCACCTAAAACAGCATCAATAGCAGGTTTTGCTAAATCTGTCATTTTTAAAAACCATTGATCTGATAATCTTGGTTCTATAACAGCTTTGGTTCTTTCTGATGTACCAACTTTATTGGTGTGTACTTCTGTTTTTACTAAAATTCCTTTTTCTTCAAGTTCTTTAGCAATTTCCTTACGAACTACAAAACGATCTTTTCCTTCATAATGCAATCCAAAAGAGTTTAGAGATGCATCATCATTAAAAATATCTATAACTTCAAGATTATGCTTATCACCTAAATTTTTATCATTTTCATCATGAGCAGGAGTTACTTTTAAACAACCTGTCCCAAATTCTAAATCTACATATTCATCTTCTATAATAGGAATAACTCTGTTACACAGAGGCACAATTGCTTTTTTCCATTTTAAATGCGTAAAACGTTCATCATTTGGGTTGATACAAATTGCAGTATCACCAAAAATAGTTTCTGGACGTGTTGTAGCAATCGTTAAAGTATCATTAGAACCTTCAATCTTGTACTCTAAATAATATAAATTTCCTTGTCTTTCTTCGTGAATTACTTCTTCATCAGAAAGTGTAGTTTTAGCTTCTGGATCCCAATTTACCATTCTGTAACCTCTGTAAATTAAACCTTTGTTGTACAAATCAACAAAAACTTTAATTACAGATTCAGACATTTCTGGATCCATGGTAAAAGCGGTTCTTTCCCAATCGCAAGAAGCGCCTAACTTTTTTAATTGCTCAAGAATAATTCCTCCATATTCGTCTTTCCAATCAAAAGCGTGTTGTAAAAACTCTTCACGCGTTAAATCGCTTTTAGAAATTCCTTGCTCCTTTAACTTGGCAACCACTTTTGCTTCTGTAGCAATTGATGCATGATCTGTACCTGGAACCCAACATGCATTTTTACCTAACAAACGTGCTCGTCTAATTAACACATCTTGAATGGTGTTATTTAGCATATGCCCCATGTGTAAAACTCCTGTTACATTTGGTGGAGGAATTACAATGGTATAAGGTTCTCTTTCATCTGGTGTTGAATGAAAATAGTTGTTTTTCATCCAGTAGTCATACCACTTGTCTTCTACCTTACTTGCATCATATTTAGATGGAATTGCCATACTTTGGAATAGTTTTTGAAATATAGTTGGCAAAAATACAATTCTCTTTTTTGTAGAGAAAATTAGTGATTGATTATTTTATGTTTTTAAAAATTGTAAATTTGTAATATTATGAAACAGATTGTATTAGTTTTTAGTTTGTTATTTTCCATTGTAATTTCTGCCCAAGAATTTGAGTTTAAAAAAGAGATTATCAATTATGGAAAAATTAAAAAAGGTGCTGATGGAAAACGCATTTTTGAATTCACCAATATTGGTGATGCTCCTTTAATTATAAAAGATATTAAAACATCTTGCGATTGTGCTGTACCTAAAAAACCAGAAAAACCAATTATGCCAAATGCAAAAGCAACAATTACAGTAGAGTATGACACTTCTAAAACAGGTGGTTTTTCTAAAGAAATTATTATTTTTTCGAATGCTAAAAAATCAGTAAAAAAAATTAAAATAAAAGGTTACATCAGTAAATAAAAAATTTATGAAAACATTTTTTACATTATTATGCATAGGATTCTTTAGTTTATCTATCAATGCACAAGAGTTTAAATTTGAAGAAGAAGTAATTGACTATGGTAAAATTCATAAAGGTGCTAACGGAGAAAGAACTTTTGTGTTTACCAATATTGGAGACCAACCTTTGGTCATAAAAAATGTAAGATCTTCTTGTGGTTGTACAATTCCTAAAAAACCAGTAAACCCTATTTTACCAGGTAAAAAAGGAGAGATTAAAGTTTCTTATGACACAAAAAGAGTTGGTGGTTTTTCTAAAAGCATTACAATATTCTCTAATGCAAAAAACCCTAGAAAAGTAATTAAAATTAAAGGTTTTGTAAATAAGGGTATATCTTTAGAAAAAGAGAAAAGTTTGCTATCTGATAGTTAAACTTTTTTTTCTAAACGAAACTCAAATTCCATTTCAACTCCTGCTCTTTCAATAAGCATTTTAATTTTTTTTCCATCTTTTTCTCGCAGTTTTATTAAAATATCACCTAAAGTAAATTCGTGAACGGATTTATTATTTATCCTTAAAATAACATCTTCTTTTTGTAAGCCTGCTTTATAAGCTGGTGAATTTTCTAAAACACCTTTAATTTTATAAGATGTTTTAAATTTATAAGAATAACTAGTTATAAAACTAATGGAGTTATTTGTACTTACCTGTTGATTATAAGCATCTGTAATTTTTTTAACATCTTTTTCTTTTACCAATTGTTTACCATTATACACAATATCTAAACCACTCATATTGTAATTAAATCCACTTTTTAAAGAACCATTTTTCTTTAAAACAAATTGTTGATTCGGATAATTAAACCACACAATAAAACGTTTTAAAATACCAGCACCAATACTACCATTTCGTTTTTTAAATGCTCTAGCATTACTCGTAGAACTGGAATCTAAAAAAGAAGCTGTAGGAGATTCAATTTCAAAAGACTTTAATTTAACCTTTGGAATCCTACTCCTATTTCCATAAATGGCACCACTAAGACCCTCTCCTAAAACATCTCTAAAAAAACGTTTAGGAGTTTTAATCTGATTTTTAGTACCCTCAAAAAACCAGAGTGCATCACTACCACCAGAATCTATTAAAAGTTTTACTTTAGTCAATGCATTGCCTAAAGTATCTAATTGTACTTGTGCATCAATAAAAGGTTTTTTGCGGTAAAATTGGATTGGAAAAGTTTCGCATTTTCTACATTTTTTAGGTTGATATGTTTTTCGGTTAAAAAAATCTATTTTCTTACTCTTATAATTAATTTTAACTATAAAATTTCTTAACAAACTATACCCTAAAATACCATGTATTGTAATTCCCATTTTAGCAGACAAATCAAAATTATCTTTTAAAACAACATAAATGGTTTCATTTGCACTAGTAATATTTTTTAGAGAAATCGTATTATTTTTTGATAGTAAAGCTTCTACTGGCTCACTTTTTCCCAAACCTTGTAAAGCAACTTTTTCTACATCATTTAAACCTATACTATCGTTTTTAGTAATATTAAATAATATGGTTTTACTTACACCTGAGTCTAAAATAAAAGACAATTTCTTTCCATTAATTTCTAACGGTATTACCACCAAATTATTAATCAACCGAAACGAAACACGTTGCTTTCGCATTGATGCGTTCTTAAAATGATAGCCTTTTTGAGCGTACACATGCATCAAAAAAAACTGGCCTATAAAAAAAAGTAAAACTGTTTTCTTCAAAAAAAAAAATTTACACACAAAACTCAAGATACTAATTAACTTTTGCTTTGGTGTGGTTTTAGGATATTTTTAACCTTTTAAAGAAATCTAAATTAGGCAGCAGATATAAAATATATTTCGCAAATTTGCATTCAAATTTAAGTAATAAATTATTATGCCTTCAATTTCACAAAAAGGGATTCAAATGCCAGAATCGCCTATAAGAAAATTAGTTCCTTATGCTGAAAATGCTAAAAAAAGAGGAGTAAAAGTATTTCATTTAAATATTGGTCAACCTGATATTAAAACACCTCAAGTTGCATTAGATGCCGTAAAAAACAATAGTATTGAAACATTGTCTTATGCTCGTTCTGAAGGATCTGAAGTGTATAGAACTAAACTTGCAAATTACTATACCAATCATAACATTAATGTAACTGCCAACAATATTGTTGCAACCACAGGTGGTTCTGAAGCCTTATTATTTACAATTGGAAGTATTACTGATCCTGGAGATGAAATAATAATTCCTGAACCATTTTATGCCAATTATAATGGATTTTCTACTGCATCTGGAGTTACAGTTGTACCAGTAATTTCTAAAATTGAAGATAATTTTGCGTTGCCAAAAATTGAAGATTTTGAGAAATTAATCACCAAAAATACCAAGGCAATACTAATCTGTAATCCAGGAAACCCAACAGGATATCTTTACTCTAAAGAAGAAATTGAAAAACTAAAACAAATTGTTTTAAAACACGATTTATTTTTAATTGCAGACGAAGTGTATAGAGAGTTTGCTTATGATGGTTTGCAACATACATCAGTTTTATCTTTAGATGGCTTAGCGCAAAACGCAATTGTAATAGACTCTGTTTCTAAACGCTACAGTATGTGTGGTGCAAGAATTGGCTGTATTGTATCTAAAAACCAAGAATTTATAAAAACAGCAATAAAATTTGCACAAGCACGATTAAGTCCGCCAACGTATGCATTAATTGCAAGTGAAGCAGCTTTAGAAACACCTCAAAGTTATTTTGATGATGTAAAAGCAGAATATGTAGATAGACGAAATACCTTAGTAACTGAACTTGAAAAAATTGAAGGTGTAAAAGTAGCCAAACCAAAAGGCGCCTTTTACTGCGTAGCTGAACTACCAGTTGCTGATACAGATGATTTTGCAAAATGGCTTTTAGAGGACTTTGATTTTAATAACGAAACTGTTATGGTTGCTCCTGCAAGTGGTTTTTACTCTACAAAAGGCGAAGGTAAAAACCAAATAAGAATGGCGTATGTTCTGAATAAAAGTGATTTGATACGTTCTGTTGCTATTTTAAAGGAAGCTTTGAAAAAATATTCAAACTAAAAACAAAAAACCTATAAGACTTTATTATTCTTATAGTATACAAATGAACATTCAGCATAACATATCACTAAAAAAATACAATACGTTTGGTATAGATGTTATTGCAAAAAGATTTATTTCTATTGATGCTGTTTATAAACTGCAACAACTTTTAAAAATAGAAAAAGATGTTTTTTTGATTTCTGGCGGAAGCAATATGTTGCTTACTAAAGATATAGAACAACTTGTTGTGCATATTGATATAAAAGGAATATCAATAGACAAAGAAGATGAAAATTTTGTATATCTTACTGTAAATGCAGGCGAAAACTGGCATAATTTTGTATTGTGGTGTGTAGATAACAATTATGGAGGAATAGAAAACTTATCGTTAATACCTGGTAATGTAGGTACTTGCCCAATACAAAATATTGGCGCTTATGGTGTAGAAGTAAAAGATACAATTACCAAAGTTGAAGCCTTAGAAATAGCAACTCAAAAACTAAATACTTTTTCTAACCAAGATTGTAATTTTGGCTATCGAAATTCTATTTTTAAAAATGACGCTAAAGGCAAATATATTATTACTTCTGTTGGTTTTAGGTTGACAAAAAAACACCATAATTTAAACACTTCTTATGGTGCAATTGCAACTGAATTAGCATCAAAAAAAATAGAAAAACCCACTTTAAAAAATATTTCTGATGCTGTAATTGCCATTAGAAAATCTAAATTACCAGACCCAAAAGTTATTGGTAATAGTGGTAGTTTTTTTAAAAATCCTGTTGTTTCAAAAGATTTTTTCTTGACACTTCAAAAAAAATATCCTAATATACCTAGTTACACTGTATCAGATTCAGAAATAAAAGTACCTGCTGGCTGGTTGATAGAAAGAGCTGGTTTTAAAGGCAATCGTTTTGGCGATTTTGGTGTGCATGAAAAACAGGCTTTGGTTTTGGTAAATTATGGTAATGCATCTGGGAAAGAAATTTACGAATTAGCACAAAAAATTCAGCAAAATATTTTAGAACTATTTGAAATTTCTTTAGAGATTGAAGTGAATATTATTCATTAAAAAAGCCTATCAAATTAATGATAGGCCATCACATCATAATATCCCCCAATACTACTTTGTTTTTTTAAACTAAAAAGCTTTTAAATACTACTAATTATTTGGCTTTGGTCTTTTCGGTTTTGGTGCTTTTGCTAGTTCTTCTTTAGATAAAAAACCATCTTCGTTAGTATCTATTTTTTTGAAATCTTTTTTTAGCGGGCCTTTTACTTCTTTTAACGATAGTTTTCCGTCTTCATTGGTATCTAAATCTTTGAGTAATTGTTTAATAGTTGGTGGTGCTTTTCTTCTTTGATTTTCATCATTATTTTCTTGAGCTGTTAACGATTATAGCGATAATATTAAAATACCGATGGTTAAAATTGATGTTTTCATTTTTATGTTTTTATTTATTGTAAGTAACTATTTGCAGCAGCTACTCTGCTTGTTGCGTGAGATTTAAGCTGATTTATTGCTGAATAAAATTGTGAACTAGAATACAAAAATGTGTATCCTGATATTTCTGATGTTGCATAAGGTTCTATTAATGCTTGGTATTTGTTGTATAAAGCATTCATTGTTGTAGTGTTAAAAACGTTATTTACGGTTTCTTGCACATAAGTATCGTATTTAGCTTTATAAACCTCATCTTGATACATATACCCTATAATTGGCCATTGAGAGGTACTTAAATCAGAAAAATTTAAAGCTAGAGCACCTTCTCTTTTTCCTTCTTGAAGCGCTTCATTGTTATCCCAAGGAATCCAAACTAGTTTATTAGATTCAGGATTATTATACAACAAATAATTATGTGTCATTCTACCATAAGTATCCCAATTTTGAATTACAGTATTTACCGCTAAATATTTTAAAAAAACATCTGTATCAAATACAGTTTCTAAATTGGCTCTCCAAGTTATAGCATCCGTAGTTCTTGAAGCATCATTAATAGTATTAAGTAAACTTTGTACATCAGAGTAATCGGCCTCGTTTTCATTTGTTTTCTTTTCATATTCACTTTCATCATAAGTACCAACAGCAAAGCTGGCTGCATCTCCATCTGGTTTGTATAAATTACCACTACCATCATTAAATTGATTATCAATAACTGTATCATCTACCTCTTCAACTAAAGTATACAAACCAAAATAAGCTGGCCCATTTCCATGATCTACATAAACCGTATAAAAAGCAGTATGAGAAACTGCTAAACCAGCATTTGCAAAGATGTCTGCAGCTACTTTTTCACGTACAAAAGCTGAATCATCGAAATTATTTTTAAGACTTAACTTTTTAAATCCATAAAAACGTTGATTTTTAATCTGAGGATAATCATCTTCGAACTCATCAAAATCCAATTTAAATGATAATTTTAAGTTTCCATTACTCCATGTAGATTGTAAACTAGAGTTTCCTTTAAATCGCACACCTACTCTATACCATTCTTTGCCATTATAAAAAACTTCAGCTGGAACAAAAATTGGATTATCGTCACTAGTCTGTAAACCTCCTCTACTTCCACTTCCAAAGGCTCCATAATTTGCTGTCATATCGTCTAACATGCTTTGCCAAAGCTCTGAAGTAATTACAAGGTCTAATCGTTTTACTTCATCATCTGGAAAAATTTCTTCAAAATCTGGTGTACCCTCTTTACTATGTGTGGCTTCTGCCCAATCTGTGGTTTCAAAATCTGTATCAGTTAAATATTCTGATGTGATTTCACTTATTGTACTTGTTTCTGAATCTGTAACATCTTCAGTACAACCAGCTGAAAAGAAAAGTGATATTACTATAAAATAAATCGGTGTCAATGGTTTTAAGTTTTGTTTTAACATTACTTTATATTTTTGATTGCTGTTTATTTAGATGCTATCTTTTGTAAAAACTTGTGTTGTTAACGTACTTTTAACAAAAACAATGAACTTAATTTTACAGCACTAATAATCAAAAACTTAAAAACTGCTTTTGATAAAACGATTATTGTTGACTTAAAGAAGTAAAAAACTGTAGAAAATACGCATGAAAAAGTCTAACTCTATTTTACTTTTTATTGAGTATAATTAGAGTGTTTAAAGGTCAAATCGTCAGAATACTTAAAAGAAGTGCAGATAATTTCGGCATCTTTTTTTAGAAAACTAGGGCTTTATTACAAATATTTCTGCATCTCTAATAACTGTTAACCATTGGTTATGGTACAGTATATTTTTTGATAAGTGGAAGGAATTCAATTTTAAAAGGATATGTTTACCTTGGTGGTGGTGGCATTTCTCCATCTCTTGGAGGTCGATTAGCTTGTCTTTCTAAAGGTGCAGATTTTCCTCTTGTTAATGCTTTTCTAATAATTTTGGTAAATTTTTTTTGCTGTTCTTTGTCACAGATTTCTTTTACTGAATTAAAAAACCGGTAAACTTCAATATCTTTTTGCGCCTCAAGTTGACCAGTAATATTAGCAAGAGAATCAATATTTATATTTTTATCATCAAAAGCATTAAACAGAATATTTTTTTGTGTGATGATTTGACGATCTATTTCTATCATTTTATGCTTATGAATTTCATCTAGCTCAATAAATTTTTGCTGTTGTATATCAGAAAATTGCAATTGTTCTGTTAAAAATTTTCTTGGCGCTTTTAAATCTCTATTTTGATGTGGTTTTGTAATCAACATAAAAATTAAGACAACATTTAATAAAACAAGCACTATTAAAATAGCAGGAAGTAATTTTGATTTCATCTGTGAGTTAATTTAATATAGAGGTTGTATCGGATTGTAATGCGTATTCTTGTGCCCAGGTTTCTAAACTACTATTAGATTGCGAATCGCCACTTGAATAAGCATAAAAAAGTGCACTTACATTTAGCAATAGAATTGCACTTAAAGTAGCCAATTGTAATTGAGGCGTAAACCAACGAAAAACAGAAGGTGTTACCTCATTTTGATTTTCTAATTGCTGTAATACTTTGTGTTTAAAAAAGTGGTTTACTTTTACATCTTCTATATGCTCTAATACTTTAAAAGTATCTTCAACTGTTTTATTAATTTGTTCTTGTGATTTCATCTTGTAAACTTGATAAAATAATATTTATTAATTTAGATGTTTTATTTTATAAAAACTTGCGTTAAAATTTAAAAAAAGCTAAATCCGATCATTAACTTTAATTTAAGATGTATCATTTTTATAAAAATTTGCTAACTTTTCTTTTAATGTTTTTTTAGCTCTAAATAATACAGATTCTACAGACGATAAACTTTTACCCGTAATTTCTACAATTTCTTGGTAGCTTTTTCCATCAATTTTTGCTAATGTAAAAATTACGCGTTGAGTTTCTGGCAAAGTGTTTATCGCCTTAAAAATAATAGCCGATTTTTCTTTATTTTCTAATACAACACCTGGGTGATTAAACTCTGTAAAATAACTTGTTTTGTCTATAGGAATTTCAGTACCCATAATAGCTTGCATAAATGCAAATCTTTTTTTGGTATTCTTTTTTCTTATAAATTCTAAACATTTATTGGTTGCTATTCTATAAATCCAAGTAGAGAGTTTTGAGTTTCCTTTAAAGTTAGCAATAGATTTAAACACCTCTAAAAACACCTCTTGTGCAATATCTTCTGCATCTTCTTTATTGGGCACAAAAGAAATACAAGTACTAAAAACGCGCTGCTGATAATCATCTAAAAGTTGACTAAATGCAGCTTGTTTGCCTTGCTTTAATTGATATATAAACGCTTTATCGCTCAAATTAATTTTTCAAAAAAAGTAAACATACAAAAACTTAGAAAGAAGCTCATATATTATTAGAGAGATTTTACTATTTATACTATAATTTGTACATTTGTAACATGAAATTACTTTTTATTACAATAGGGTTATTAGCGCTTGGTTTTGCTGGAATTGCCATAAAAATTTGGGCAAAAAAAGATGGTGAATTTGCAGGTACTTGTGCAAGTCAAAATCCAGCACTAAATAAAACTGGAGAATCTTGTGGTTTTTGTGGTAAAACACCAGATCAGTTTGACTCTTGTGCAGAACCTGAACATAAATAAAATTGATGATTTTACCTGTAGTTTTCTACACTTTTATAGCCTTTACAGTTATACAAATAATTTATTACATTAGTTTTTCATCATCACTCTTCAATAAAACAAACACAACACCAAGCACAGATTTTATTCCTATTTCAGTTGTTATTTTTGCTAAAAATTGTGCTGCTGCATTACAAAAAAACTTGCCTTTAATTTTAGCGCAAAATTATGCTAGGTTTGAAATTGTTCTTATTAACAACGCATCTACAGATAACACTTTAGAGGTTATCGAAAAATTTAAAGCCAAAAATGATAACATTAAAATTTTAGATGTTGCAAACAATGAGACCTTTTGGGGTAATAAAAAATACCCACTTACCTTGGGCATTAAAGCTGCTAAACATGAACATTTATTATTTACCTCTGCACATGCTGAGCCAGTTTCGGAATTTTGGATTGCTGAAATGAGCAAACAGTTTATTGGCAAAAAAACTATTACTTTAGGATATACCACATATAAAAATAAAAATACTTTAGGTAATTTTTTAATTCGTTTTCATAATTTAATAACTGCTTTACAATGTTTCTCTTTTGCTAAATTTGGGAGTCCGTTTATGGCTTTTGGTGAAAATTTTGGGTATCAAAAAAAAACATTTTTTAAAGTAAAAGGTTTTATTAACCATATAAAGTTAAAATACGGCGAAAATGATTTGTTCTTAAAAGATGCTGCTAATAAAAACAACATTTCTTTTACAATTACTAAAAATAGTATTATTGAAAAAGACACGCCTAAATCTTTTAATAATTGGTTTCAACAACAGCGTAAAAAACGTATTTTAAAAAAACAATACAAATTAAAACACCGTTTTTTAATTTCATTTTTTACAGTATCAAAGTTGTTGTTTTATGCATTTGCCACCTTTTTATTTTTCTTTTATCCTTGGCTAATTATGTTACCAATTGTATTAACATATTTTTTAGTACAATTTATTATTGTAGGCATGGCAGCTAAAAAATTAAAAGAACCTTATCTTATTTTTGTTTTACCTTTTTTAGAAATTGGATTATTATTGATTCAAATTAGTATATTTAGTGCTAATTTGATTTCAAAACCTAATCATTGGAAATAAAGGATAAAATTCAATTTAATATTATAAAAGCAAAAGAAGGCAACCAAACTGCTTTTCGGTTTTTGTTAGATACTTTTTGGGGAGATGTATTTATGTATCAACTTAAAAGAACCAAAAGCGAAAACGATGCTGAAGATATTGCCATGCAAACCTTTGCAAAAGCTTTTGACAAAATCCATACTTTTAATGATACCTATGTTTTTAAAACTTGGTTAATTGCTATTTCTAAAAATGTTTATGTTGATTTACTGCGTAAAAAGAAAATATCTATCACAACAGAAACTACCAAAGAACAAGAAGAAAAAGTATATTTGGTAGTTGATGAAAACCCAACTCCAGAAGATAAAATTATTCGAGAACAAAATTTAGCTAAATTATTAAGAGATATCAAACAATTGAAACCTAAATACCAACAGGTAATTCAATTGCGCTATTTTCAAGAATTGAGTTACAAAGAAATTGCCCTGCAAATTAACGAACCTATAAACAATGTAAAAGTTAAATTATTACGTGCAAAAAAGTTATTGGCAGCGATTATTGAAAAAGCATAAAAATGAATAAAAAATCATTCTTACAATCTTTAGGCCCAGGTTTATTATTTGCTGGTGCAGCCATTGGGGTTTCGCACTTGGTACAATCTACAAAGGCTGGTGCTGAGTTTGGTTTTGGTTTACTTTGGGCATTATTATTAGTACATGTTTTTAAATACCCCTTTTTTCAATTTGGACCAAGATATGCTGCTGCTACTGGTGAAACCTTGCTAGATGGATATAAAAAATTAGGCAAAAGTGTTTTAACGATTTACTATATCATCAATTTTGCAACAATGTTTACCATACAAGCTGCAGTAACTATTGTTACAGCTGGTTTAGCTGCACAATTATTTGGTTTTACTACTAACTTGGTAATTTGGTCTACAATTTTAATGTGTATTAGTTTTATTTTCTTGATAGTAGGCAAATATAAATTGCTAGATAATTTAATGAAATATATTATTATTATCTTATCTATAAGCACAATAATTGCAGTTGGTGTAGCGTTGTTTAGTTCTAAAGAAGCATTTGATGTTTCTCAAATTTTACCATCTGGAACAGTTGAAATCACTTTTTTAATTGCTTTTTTAGGTTGGATGCCAGCCCCTTTAGATGTTTCCATTTGGCATTCTATTTGGTCTGTAGAAAAAAGTAAAAGCACTTTTATAAAAATAAAACCCAAAGATGCTATTTTCGATTTTAATGTAGGTTATATTGGCACATTAATTCTCGGCATTTGCTTTGTACTTTTAGGAGCATTAGTAATGTATAAATCTGGAGAAACGTTTTCTAATAAAGGAGGTGTTTTTGCAAGCCAACTAATAACTTTATACACTAAAAACTTAGGAAATTTCTCTTATATTTTTATTGCAATTGCTGCATTTACTACCATGTTTAGCACTACACTTACAACTTTAGATGCCTCACCTAGAGCAATGAATAGAACCTCTAAATTGTTATTCAACAAAGAATTTAAGTTTGGGTATTGGTTTTGGATTACTTTTTTGTGTATTGGCACATTTATCATCTTACAATTTTATTTAGATAACATGGGCAGTTTGGTTAAAATAGCCACAATTTTATCGTTTTTAACGGCTCCTTTTTATGCAATTCTTAACTATATTTTAGTAACAGGTAAACATATGCCTAAAGAACATCAACCAAATTTATTTACCAGAGTTTTAAGCATTGTGGGTATCGTTTTTTTAATCGGTTTTAGCATTTGGTATTTATTTAATATTTAATTAAACACTAATGCTGCGTTTACTTTTAGTTCGATTTACTTTATCAATATTTATGATATGCATCTTTAAAAGTTGATAAATTATTTTAGTAATAATTATACATTTTAACTCTTTTTGTATGTATAATTAGCATCTTTAACCCAATAATAATTTTAAAATCAAACAAAAAATGTAACAAAACCCATAAATTAGTCGTCTAAAATAAAGAATCATTTTAGCCAAAAACCATGAAAAAACTGTTATCTCTTACCTTACTTTTGCTAGTTTTAGTGAGTTGCACATCACAAAAAAATTCTGAAGAATTTATAAAAGCTACTTCTGGACGCTACTTATTTAATGCCAATGAAATTTTAGAAATTTATTTTGAAGATGCAGAAATGCATGCAAAATGGCGTGGAAATGATAATATTGAGTTGCTTAAAATAAATGACAGTTCTTTTTACATGAAAGAGTTAAACGAAAAAATGTTATTTGTTAACCAACCAAAAATGCACATAGAGCTTGCACCAAAAACCGAACATAAAGGTATAGTATACCACTTTAAAAAATTAAAAGTTGATGAAAAAACAGCTGGTGAATATTTTAAGGCAAAAGAATATGACAAGGCTTTAGCTGCTTTTAAAGACATTCAAGCAAAAGATTCTACAAATATTACCATTCGTCAACGTAGTTTAAACAGACTTGGTTATGACTTTATCAGAAATAAAGATTATGATTCCGCTTTAGAAATATTTAAAATAAATACGCATTTATATCCAAAAAGCTCGAATGTTTTTAATAGTTTAGGAGAAGCATTTTTTTTAAAAAAAGACACTGTAAATGCTATTTTAAATTTTAAAAAATCTTTAAGCATCAACCCTGAAAATAGAAATTCTAAGCGATTTCTAAAACGATTAGAAAAACAATAAAAATGACTTTAGAAGAATTAAAATATCCTATTGGTTTAGCCAATATCCCTGAAAATATCACCAAAAAAAATATTGAAAATTGGATTTCTGACATCGAAAGATTTCCTCAAGAATTAGAATTTTTGGTTAGAGATTTATCAGAAAATCAATTAGAAACCAAATATAGAGAAGGTGGCTGGACAATTAGGCAAGTAATACACCATTGTTATGATAGTCATCACAATTCTTACATCCGTTTTAAATGGGCTTTAACCGAACAACAACCAGTTATAAAAGCCTACAATGAAAAACGTTGGGCAGAATTATTAGATGCAAAATCCAGTCCAATTTTACTTACCATAGATGCTTTAAAAGGTTTACATGCAAAATGGGTGTATTTACTAAGAATGCTTACAGATAAAGATTTAGAGAAGTCTTTTATTCATCCTGATGGAAATAAAAATGTTAGTTTGAAAAAAAATATTGGTATATATGCCTGGCATTGTCAACACCATTATGCACATATAGAGCAGTTAATGATTCGCAAAGGATGGAAATAGTAGTATAAATGCTATTGGTATTTTTTATTTAAAAATATGTTATCTTTAAAGGCCTAATATATAGGATAATGAAAACTGCACAAGAATATTTTGATGAGTATGCTACAAGTCATCAGCATAAAACCAACCAAACCATACACTATATTTGTGTACCCATAATATTTTTTAGCGTTATTGGTTTGTTGATGAGCATACCAACATCATTTTTAGAAAATACTTTAGGTTTGTACAATCCGCTAATAGAAAATTGGGCTATTGTAGTTACCTTTTTAGTTTCCCTTTTTTATTTAAAACTTGGCTTTTGGCATTTTATAAATATGCTTTTTGTAATTCTACTTTGTGTGATTGGTAATTTTTGGATTGGCAACAACTTCCACCTACTTTACGCTTCTATAGTTATTTTTGTTTTGGGTTGGATAGGTCAGTTTTACGGTCACAAAATAGAAGGCGCAAAACCCTCCTTTTTAAAAGATTTAGAATTCTTATTGATTGGCCCTCTTTGGGTGATTGAAAAATTAGGTAAGAAAAAAAACAGTAAATAGCTTTTTTATAGTGGAAATGAAATACTGCAAGCTTTATTCAAAAGATAATGTAATACTCTAAAAATAGCTTAAAATAATAATATGAAAGCAGAAATTACCTTCGATGATTTTTTAAAAGTTGACATTAGAGTAGGCACTATTATTGAGGTTAACGATTTTCCAAAAGCAAGAAAACCTGCGTACCAATTAAAAGTTGATTTTGGTGATTTGGGCATCAAAAAATCGAGTGCGCAAATCACAGATTTATATACCAAAGAAGCACTTTTACAAAAGCAAGTTGCTGCAATTGTAAATTTTAAACCCAGACAAATTGCTAATTTTTTAAGTGAAATCTTAATTTTAGGTATTTACAATGTTGATGGAAATGTGGTTTTACTTCAACCTTCTCAGCCTATAAAAAACGCAACACAAATAAGTTAACTTTTAGGATTATTTAAAATTACCAAAGCTCCAATAACACCAGGAATCCAACCACAAAGTGTTAATAAAAAAATAATAATAAAAGAGCCACAACCTTTGTCTATCACAGCAAGTGGAGGAAAGATTATGGCAAATAATACTCTAAAAAAACTCATTTATGATTTAATTTGGTTACACAAATAAGACGTTTATCTGTTCATTTTGTTACAGATTGCTAAAAAATAGCCGTTTTGGAGCTATAAAATTTTAAATCGTAACCCAACATAAATTGATCTTCCAAAAATAGGTGCATACACAATAGTACTATCAAAATTAGGCCCAAAAGGGGCATCACTGCCCAAAATAGGATTATTCTGTTGTACATTGGTTAGGTTTTCACCTCCAAAATACACTTCAAAAGTATCAGAAAAAACTTTAGTTACTTGTGCATTTAATAACTGGAATGAGCTAGAAAACTCAGGCAATTGATATTGAGTAGGATTAGCACTTGTATTTGGCAAACGCTGTGTTCCTATATGATTAAATGTTAAATCAAACTTCCATTGTGCTAATTTTTCTGATGCTGTTGTTTCGTAAGAAATATTGGCAAAAAATCGATCTTTAGGTTGAATTGGTTTTTGCAAATTCCCACTTTTATAATCTGTTGTAATGTCAAAATACTTATAGGCTGTTCTTACATTTAAATTTTTAGCCAAACTATAATTCAACTCTACTTGAAAACTATTGGCAATACTTTTACCTGGTAAATCGTAAAAAGAAATGGTTCTTGGATTTTCCCAATCTACCACTACTTGATTTTGAAAATTGGTTTGATAAAAATCAATAGTAACATCACCTTTTTTATCAAATATATTAAATTTTTGCAAGTAAGAAACGCCATAGTTCCATGCAATTTCAGGGTTTAAACCATAAATATCACCTCCATTATCATCAACTTGAATTTTTCTTGAGCTTGCAAATACTTGCTGATTTTCTGCAAAGATATTCGCACTTCGTTTTCCTCTACCAATTGATGCTCTAAACACTCCTTTTTCCCAAGCTGCATAACGTAAATGCAATCTTGGTGTAATAAACGTTCCTAATAAATTATGCGTATCAATTCGCAATCCTGCTGTTAGACTAAAATCATTTAAATTATCAAAAGCATACTCAAAAAAACCGCCAAAAGAGTTTTCGTTTCTATTGTAGTTTAAGGTATTTACCAATTCATTGTACTTGTCATACGTAAAACTTATACCTGTTTTAAATTTGTTTCTAGTATCGCCTATAATGGAATTGAATATCACATTAGAATAAACGCTTTCATGCTGAATGTCATAACTATTTAAACCAAAGTAAGAATCTTGTTGATGATTGCTATATGCCATTTGAAAACCAATACTTTGATAAGGCAACTCTGGAAAAACATAGCCTAACTTTGCAGATGTATCAAAACGTTTAGTAGCTATTTCACTTCCCCATAACTCATTTCCAACTAAAGTAGTTTCTGGATAAACTCTATTTGTAGAGGGGTTAAAATTAATTTCGCCTGTTTGTTTTTCATCATTTAAAAAACGAACATTTATAAAACTTACCCAGCCTTTTTCGGCATCTGTAAATTGCCACCTATTCATAACATTAATTTGATTCGATAAAGGCATATCTAAAAAACCATCCTCATTTCTATCAAATTTTTGCCCTCTATAATTGCCATGGATGTACAAGCCTGTTTGCCATTTTTCAGAAATTTTTTTATTGAAATGTGTATTGGCTTCAAAACGCCCCATTTGAGAACCAAAAAGGTTTACAAAGAGTTTATTATCTGTTAAAGGCTTCACCAATTCTGCATTTATTTGCCCAGAAATACTTTCAAAACCATTAACCACAGAGCCTGCTCCTTTGGTAATTTGTATGCTTTCTACCCAAGTTCCTGGTGTAAATGTGAGTCCGAAAACCTGGCTTGCGCCCCTAACTGAGGGTATATTTTCTTGTGTAATTAGCAAGTAAGGACTCGTTAACCCCAGCATTTCTATTTGTTTTGTACCTGTTAAAGCATCAGAAAAACTGATGTCTATTGATGGATTTGTTTCAAAACTTTCTGCCAAATTGCAACATGCTGCTTTTAGCAATTCTTCTTGATTTACGGTAAACACATTTACAGTTGATAAAAATGATCTTTGAATTGGTTTTCGTTCACTAGTAATGGTTACCTCTTCTAAATTATTTTGAGGAGTTATAAAATGATGAAAAGTTTGTGCACTTGTTATGGTTAACGTATCTGTTTTATACCCTAAATAACTTACTACTAATTTTTTATATTCTGGGGTATACGCAATGGCAAACCAACCTTTTTTGTTGGTTACAGCACTTACATTTGTATTTAACCAATGTACAGTAACATCAGCAACACCCAAATTATCTTTTGGATTGTCTTTATCCATAATCATCCCTTTTAAACTAGTTTGAGAGAAAATTACAAATGGCATCAATAGCATTATGCTATTTAAAAAATATTTTTTCATGATGATTTTGATTTTATAAATTGAAGTATCTTGTTTCTTTTTCTAGAAACCTTGTTTGATCGTCAATTATAAAATCAAATTAAAAAAGATTGATAAGCTACTTGATAATCAAGTGGAATATCTGGTGGAGAAAAATCTTTATAAAACTTAGTATTTGATCTAGGTAAAACAAATACATTTTGATAAGAAATTACAAATGCTGTTAAAAATTGTTGTTTTTGAAAAGTGATATTCTCAACATCTTGCAATTGTAATTCGTCTTGCCCTTCAACTTGGTGTACTTCGTCTTTACAGCAGTTTTTCTTTTGGATTGCTGCAGTTTTGTTCATTGCCATTCCACAACCTTCTGTTTCACCAGTAAAAGAAACATCTACTAAAAAATCGCCACAATAATGTTTTTCTACCGTAAACGAAAGGGTAGAAAATAGCATTAAAAACGCCAATAAACTAGATGATATTTTTAAGAAAAGATTATCCATTACTAACTGCAAATTTACATAAATTTGTTTTGATAAAATCTTATAGTCTATAATGTTTAGGTATTTATTAACTTTCTTATTACTCACACCTTTTTTTTTAAAAGCTCAAACAGAAACATTTTCTGAAAAAAATATTGGAGCCACTGGAGATTTTACTTCACAGCCAGTTAGTTTACAATCAGAGCTTTCACACTCTCAAACCATTTATTATCAAAAAGATTTGGAATTTAAAGGCGAAATAAATGAGATTCGTTTTACATCTGCTTTCTATCAATCTAAATCTGAAAATTCTGGAAATTGGGTAGTAAGAATTGGTCATACTACTAAAGAAGAATTTGCAATTGGTGATCCTTTTATTGACATTAACAACTTAACACAGGTGTTTAATGCTGGTGTAGATATTGATGGTTATGACGTTATTATACGTTTTACTACTCCTTTTATATATGATGGAATTCAGAATATAATTTTAGATGTAGAAGATATTGATAGTGGATTTACAACAAGCGCAACTGCGGGTTTTAAAGGTGAAGAAAATTTTAACAACCCACCTACTCGATCTAAAATGACTTTTACGCATAAAGGAAGTACAACTGGTGTGTATGAAAATTCTTTTGCAAACACTCGTTTTATTGGAAATTTAGAAAGATGCCCAATTCAATTTTCTATTAATGAAGATGTAATTGGCGAAACGACTGCTTCCTTTATTATTGATAACCCCAACAATATTAATGCATTCGATTATAAAATAGGGCTTTTAAATGCTGATGAACCTTCAGATTTTGAAACGACATCAAGTAATTTTTCCATCAACAATTTAATTCCTGGTAAAGATTATATATTGTATTACAAATCTCATTGCGCTATTGTACCTGCGTCCTACAAAAAATTACACTTTCATACGCAACCATTAGCATTACAAATTCCGTCAACCATAGATTTTGAAACAGAAAACAACAACTATTACATAGAAAATAATAGTGCTGGTTTTATAACGATTTCTGAGGATGCAGGTTTAAATACATCAAATAAAGGCTTACTTTTAAACGGATCTGACCATTTTTCTGTGTACAATTGGTGGGATAACACCAATGATATTTGGAAAGATAATGCCAATTTTATAAGTCGACTTCATTTTGTAGTTGATTTAACTGAAACCCCAAAACACCCTGTTTTTGAATTTAGTTTACAACAAACCATTTATCAATCTAAACTACGATTAAAAATTGACGGGCAAATACAAGAATTTGAATATAATAATACTGATGTTACCTATGATACAAGCAGAACAATTTCGGTTGATTTATCAGATTTTACAGGAAAAAAAGTTGCACTAATCATTGAGCATTTAGGAAAAAGTTATTTACATAAATCGTACATAGATACTATTAAATTAAAAGAGGCAAGCTGTAATATTCCTAGTAATATTAATTTTTCTACAACACAAAATAGCATCACTATAAATTGGGATGCTACAGCCAATAGTTATGAAATTTCTCTAAACGAAGATGATCAAGATTTTAAAAATAGTGGACAATCTACAACTGCTACATCCTATACATTTTCAGATTTAGAAAAAGCAAAACCCTACACGATTTTTTTACGTTCTACATGCGAAGATTCATATTCACCTTGGCTAAAACTTTACAAATCTACTAAATCTGAAATTTTACAAGTGCCTTATGAAAATGATTTTCGCAGGTCTGATGCTTTAAACAATTCAGATTTTGTTATTAACCATAGTAGATATTCAAAAGTTTATCAAGATTTTTATAAATCGCTGTATTTAGATCAAAAATCATCAAGAGAAACTTATGGCTGGAAAGGTAAATTTGAAACTACCGAAAACCAAGCATGGAATGATAATAGAAACTTTATTAGCAGTGTTTCTTTTTATATCGATGCTACAAACCTCAAAGATTTAATAGCAGATATTATTTTTAAGCAGCATTACTATTACAACTCCAATACATCTTGGTTTAGGGTTAAAGTTGATGGAGAACAGATAGGTAAAAGTTACAACCCGAATTCTGTTCGATTTGATCCTTATACAGAATTATCTCTAGATTTAACTGAACATATTGGAAATATAATTGAAGTTACCTTAGAACAAGTTGGATTAAATGGCCCAACAAACAAAAATTCTATTACAAATGCTGGAGATTTTACTATTCTAAGATCAATAGCATTTAAAAGCGCTACATTAGGTGTTGATGAATCTAATGTAGAAGAAAACATTATTTCTCCAAATCCAGTATCTAAAGCTTTACATCTAAACACGAATCAAAAAGCACAGAAACTTTTCATGTATGATGTACGTGGAAAGTTACTTATTTCTAAAAAAACCAATACAAACGTTATCGATGTTTCTTATTTAAAAAATGGCATTTATTTTTTGAAGATTTTATTTGAGAATAACACCATTTTACATCAAAAAATTATTAAAAGATAACGTACTTTTGTAATCCGAAATAATACTTATGCTTTTAAAAAAGCGTTGACTTATTAAACCTAAAAAAATGAACATCCCTTATTTAAAACAAGAAATTGACAAATTAATAGCTTCTACATCTACCATAGAAAAAAAATTACAAACAATTTGCGATTTTTTAGAAGGTGAGATCTCTTATTATGATTGGGTAGGTTTTTATTTTAAAAATGGTGATAAAGAAGAACTAAAGTTAGCACAATTTACAGGTGAACCTACAGAACACACTATTATTCCGTTTGGAAAAGGAATTTGTGGTCAAGTTGCTGTAAGTAATGAAAACTTTGTGGTACAAGATGTCACTGAACAAGATAATTATATTTCTTGTGGATGGAAAGTAAAGTCAGAGATTGTAATTCCTATTTTTGTAAATGGCGAAAATATTGGTCAAATAGACATCGATTCGCACACTGCAAATACATTTTCTGCAAAAGATGAGGAGCTTTTAGAGTACATCTGTGAAAAATTATCAGTAATTCTTTAATTTTATTGATTTTTATTTGTTTTTTACTTAAATTTGATAAATTAAACGCAATTACTTAATTATCAAACTTATAAAAATGAAAAACCAAGATTCTTCCACTGTACTCACTGCTACAAACAGACACCAAAATTACAGTAACAAAAAAGAATCAATGATCAATCAATTTGTAACTTGGTTTAGAGAATTTTTAGAAAATGCCGAGTAAAACTTGATTTTTTTATTCTTTTAAAATTAATTATT
Source organism: Polaribacter sp. R77954 (assembly GCF_044595335.1). Taxonomy (GTDB): domain Bacteria; phylum Bacteroidota; class Bacteroidia; order Flavobacteriales; family Flavobacteriaceae; genus Polaribacter. The sequence goes on along the minus strand of NZ_CP138992.1, from coordinate 3,297,959 downwards.
TATTGTTAATTACTCCTCCATTTTGTTACTATCTTTTTATTGTAAATTCTTTTGTGATTGTGTAGTTTTGCACGCTTAACAATACAACACAAAATGAGCACTTCAAAAACAATTAAATCTGCATTAATTTCTGTATTTCACAAAGATGGTTTAGCACCAATTGTTCAGAAATTAAACGAATTAGGCGTAACTATTTATTCAACTGGAGGAACAGAAAAATTTATAAAGGAATTAGGCATAAACGTAGTTCCTGTAGAAGACGTAACTTCTTACCCATCTATTTTAGGTGGTAGAGTAAAAACCTTACATCCAAAAGTTTTTGGAGGAATCTTAAATAGACAAGATCACGAAGGTGATATTGCAGAAATGCAAGAATATGAAATTCCTCAAATAGATTTAGTAATTGTAGATTTATATCCTTTTGAAAAAACTGTAGCTTCTGGAGCATCAGAACAAGACATTGTAGAAAAAATTGATATTGGTGGTATTTCTCTAATTAGAGCATCAGCCAAAAATTTTAAAGATACATTTACAGTTTCTTCTATGGATCAATATGAAGAATTCTTATCTATTTTATCAGAAAATAATGGAGAAACATCAATAGAACAAAGAAAGAAATTTGCTGCAAAATCCTTTAATATTTCTTCACATTATGACACTGCAATTTTTAACTATTTTAATGAAGATGAAGTAGTTTATAAAGCCAGTGAACAAACCTCTAAAGTTTTAAGATATGGAGAAAATCCACACCAAAAAGGATATTTCTTTGGTAATTTAGACGCAATGTTCGATAAATTGCATGGTAAAGAATTAAGCTATAATAACTTATTAGATGTTGATGCTGCTGTAAATTTAATGAATGAATTTATTGGCGAAGACCCAACTTTTGCGGTTTTAAAACACAACAATGCTTGTGGTTTTGCACAAAGAAGTACAATTAAACAAGCGTATGTAGATGCTTTAGCTGGAGATCCTGTATCTGCTTTTGGTGGCGTTTTAATTGCAAATACGGCTATTGATGCAGAAACTGCTGAAGAAATTCATAAGTTATTTTGTGAGGTTGTTATTGCCCCAAGTTATTCTGATGAAGCCTTATCAATCTTAAAAGGAAAGAAAAATAGGGTAATTTTAATTCAGAAAACTACAGAGTTACCTGTTCAGAATGTAAGAACTGCTTTAAACGGATTATTAGTACAAGATAAAGATGCTAAAACAGATGCTTTAGAAGATTTAACTTATGTTACCAACACAAAACCAACTGAAAGCGAGATAAAAGATTTATTATTTGCATCTAAAATTTGTAAGCATACCAAATCTAATACTATTGTTTTTACAAAAAACAACCAGTTATTGGCAAGTGGAACAGGACAAACATCTAGAGTTGATGCACTAAGACAAGCTATTGAAAAAGCAACAAGTTTTGGTTTTGATTTAAATGGTGCAGTAATGGCGAGTGATGCGTTTTTCCCATTTCCAGATTGTGTAGAAATTGCAGATAAAGCAGGTATTACCAGTGTTATACAACCAGGAGGATCTATTAAAGATCAGTTAAGCATCGATTATTGTAACGCCAATAATATGTCTATGGTGATGACAGGTACAAGACATTTTAAACATTAATAAAATTAACGTTTTTACAGATTAATTTTAGTAAATTTGTAAGAGTACACACTTTAAATAATAAAGTAATTTATGGGTTTTTTCGATTTTATGACGGAGGATATTGCGATTGATTTAGGAACCGCAAATACGTTGATAATTCACAATGGAAAAGTGGTTATTGATAGTCCTTCTATAGTTGCCAGAAATAGAGTAACTGGCAAAATAATTGCAATTGGTCAAGAAGCCAATTTAATGCAAGGAAAAACCCATGAAAATATAAAAACAATTCGTCCTTTAAAAGACGGGGTTATAGCAGACTTCCAGGCATCAGAAGAAATGATTAAGGAGTTTGTTAAGAAAATACCTTCTATAAAAAAGAAATTATTTCCACCTGCATTACGTATGGTTATCTGTATTCCTTCTGGAATTACAGAAGTAGAAAAACGAGCAGTTCGTGATTCTGCAAAACACATGAATGCCAAAGAAATTTATTTAATTTATGAGCCTATGGCAGCAGCCATTGGTGTTGGTATAGATATTATGGAACCTAAAGGAAACATGATTATAGATATAGGTGGTGGTACTACTGAAATTGCTGTAATAGCTTTAGGTGGTATTGTTTGCGACCAATCTGTAAAAGTTGCTGGAGATTTATTTACAAGTGATATTATGTATTATATGCGAACGCAACATAATTTACATGTTGGTGAAACTACTGCAGAGAAAATAAAAATTACCATTGGTGCTGCTACAGAAGATTTAGATACACCACCAGACGAAATGTTGGTTCAAGGTAGAGATTTGTTAAGTGGTAAACCAAAACAAGTACAAGTATCTTTTAGAGAAATAGCAAAAGCTTTAGACAAATCTATTTTAAGAATAGAAGATGCTGTTATGGAAACCTTATCTAAAACTCCACCAGAATTGGCTGCAGACATTTACAATACAGGTATTTATTTAGCAGGTGGTGGCTCTATGCTTAGGGGTTTAGACAAACGTTTATCTCGTAAAACAGATTTGCCTGTTTATGTTACTGAAGATCCTTTAAGAGCTGTGGTTCGTGGAACAGGAATAGCGTTAAAAGAATTAAATAAATACAAAAATGTGTTAATGAATTAGCATTTTTAAGTTTTAACAATGCAACAACTTATCTATTTTTTTCAGAGGTTTAAAAATTTTCTGTTTTTTTTATTGTTAGCATTTGTTTCACTTGTATTAACATTCAATAACCTAAATTTTCATAAAAGTAAGTTTGTAAATTCTGCAAACTATATAACTGGTGGATTGTACTCTCAAATATCTAATATTTCTGAATATTGGAATTTAAAATCAGAAAACAAACGCTTAGCCGAAGAAAACACACGTTTAAAAAATTTGATAGAAAAAAACAATTCGTTTGTTTACAATATAGATTCTATAAGTATTGATTCCACAAAATATCATCAAAAATATACATTTACATCAGCAAAAATTATCAATAACAATTATAGTAAAGATTTTAATTTTTTAACTATAAATAAAGGTAAAAACCAAGGAATTGATAAAGAAATGGCAGTTGTTAATAGTAAAGGTATTATTGGTTTTACTGATTTTACTACTGGAGAATATGCCAGAGTACAATCTATTTTAAATAGAAATAGTAAAATTAATGCACGTTTAAGAAATAGTAATTATTTTGGTACATTAGTTTGGAATGGTAATGACTATAATACAGTTCAACTTTCAGATATTGCAAGACAAGCACCTCTAAAAATTGGAGATACTATTGAAACAGGTGGAATGTCAACTATTTTTCCGGAAGGAATTTTAATAGGTACCATTACTAAAATTAATAAAGGAAACACTGCAGATAACACCGTAAATGTTACATTATTTAATGATATGAGTAATTTAGGTTATGTAAATGTGATAAAGAATTTAGACAAACTTGAAATAAAATCTTTAGAACTACTACAAGATGAATAAGCCTTTTAATACACTAACTTTATTTTTTAGTTTGCTTTTATTACAAGTATTTGTATTAAATAATATTCTTTTTTTAAGCTTTATAAACCCATATTTATATATTGTTTTTGTGTTTTTATATCCGTTAAAAGAAAACAGAATTCCTTTTCTATTTTACTGTTTTCTGTTAGGTATTGGTATTGATTTCTTTTCAGATTCTGGAGGAATTCATGCTTTTTCTATACTTTGTATTGCCTATTTAAGACTATTTTTTGTGAAGCTGTACTTTAGAAAAGTGGCTGCTGATTATTCTTTTTTTAAATTAAAATCAGAACCGCTAGGAAAAGTTTTTAATTACACAGCAACCTTAACAGTTATACATCATTTAATTTACTTTTCTTTGGCTAATTTTAGTTTCAATAATTTTTCTAATGTATTGCTAAATACACTTTATTCAAGTATTTTTACGTTACTACTTTATTTTCTAGGAACAACTATTTTTACCACAAAAGAATAATGCAAAGAAGTTTTTTACTCTATTTTTTAATTAGTGCTGTTGGGCTTATTTTTATTGGACGCTTGTTTCAATTACAAATAATTAAACACGAAAGCTATGACCCAATTCATAATGCTGCTGTAAAAATTGTTTACGACTATCCAGAACGTGGATATGTATATGATAGAAATGGCAAGTTGTTGGTTGCTAATCAACTTTCTTATGACGTAATGGTACAACCAAATCAAGTAAAAACTTTAGATACGTTAGAGTTTTGTAAACTTTTAAAAATAGATAAGCAAGATTTTTTAAAACGATTAAATAAAGCACAAAAATATGCTTCTTACTTACCCTCGGTTTTTTTAAAACAATTAGCAAAAGAAGACTTTGCCTTTTTACAAGAAAAATTATACAAATACAGTGGCTTTTTCATTCAAAAGAGAATCATTAGAGATTACCCAATAAAAGCAGCTGCTAATGTTTTAGGCTATATTGGCGAAGTAAATGAAGAAAAAGCCCGTAAAAGTGATTATTATGAGCAAGGAGAGCTTGAAGGAAAAGATGGTATAGAAAGGCAATATGAAAATGTGTTAAGAGGTAGAAAAGGAAAAAAATACTTACACAGAAATCGATTTAACAAAGTTACGGGTTCTTATAAAAATGGAAAATACGACACTTTAGCACAAAATGGAAAAGATTTAATGTTAACTTTAGACATCGATTTACAAGTTTATGCTCAAAAATTAATGAAAGGGAAACGAGGTGGTATTGTGGCTATTGAACCATCAACAGGAGAAATTTTAGCTTTGGTTACTGCCCCTTCTTACGATCCTAACATGTTGGTGGGTAGAAAACGTTCACAAAATTCTGTTTTATTATTTAACGACACTATTAGTAAACCAAGTTATGATAGAGGTTTGTTAGCTGCCTATGCACCAGGATCTCCTTTTAAAATGATGAATGCCTTGGTAGCTCTGCAAGAAAACGTTATTAATCAACAAACATCTTTTCGCTGTTATGGTGGTTATCGTTATGGAAATAGAGCCAACGAATTTATGAAGTGCCATTGTGATATTTATGGAACTCCAATTATGCTAAAAACAGCAATTGCAAAATCTTGCAACAGCTATTTTTCAAACACATACAAACTAATTGTAGAAAAAAATAATATGCCCACTCAAGGCTTAAACGAATGGCATAAACATGTGGCAAGTTTTGGGCTAGGTAATTATTTAGGTTATGATTTACCAGCAGGTCAAAAAGGACTAATTCCTGATGGTAATTATTATGACAAACGATTAAACTATCGCTGGAATGGTTCGTCTATTATCTCAAACGCTATTGGTCAGGGAGAAATATTAACTACTCCCATTCAGTTAGCAAATTTTACAGCAGCAATTGCCAATAGAGGCTACTTTTATACACCTCATATCGTTAAAAAAATTGATTCTAGCCTTATTGATAATCCTAAATATACCCAAGCCAAAAAAACCACGATTGATAAAGAACATTTTACACCTGTTGTAGAAGCAATGCACGAGGTTTTTAAATCAGGTACTGGAATGTGGAGTCAAGTAAAAGGAATTGAAATTTGCGGAAAAACAGGTACTGCAGAAAACTTTATTCTGGTTGATGGCATAAAAAAACAATTAGATGACCACTCTATTTTAGTTGCCTTTGCTCCAAAAAATAATCCTAAAATTGCATTAGCTGTTTTTGTTGAAAATGGAGGCTATGGTTCTACAATTGCAGCTCCAATAACTAGCTTACTTGTTGAAAAATATATAAATGGTAAAATATCAAAAAGAAATAAATATCGAGAGCTAAAGATGCTCAATACCAGTTTACAAGATATTTACGATTTACAATACCAAAAAACAGAAGAACAACTTGCGACAAGAACACAATAACATTTTTGCTGGTATAGATTGGCTTTTAGTTTTTCTTTATATCATTTTAGTAGGTTTTGGATGGATAAATATTTTTGCTGCATCAAAAACAGAAGGCGAAATTGAACTATTAAGCTTCTCCACCAAGTATGGAAAACAGCTTATTTTTATATGCTGTACAATTCCGTTAGTAATTATAGTGCTATTTTTTAATTCAAAGTTCTACGAAAAATATGCAAGCATTTTTTATGTACTATCCCTTTTTTCATTGCTCCTACTATTTCCATTCGGAAAAGAAATAAATGGCGCAAAATCTTGGTTTAATTTTGGAGTTTTAGGTCTGCAACCTTCTGAATTTGTAAAAGCTTGTACTGCCTTAGCTGTAGCCAAATTATTAAGTGACAGACAATATAATTTTAAATTGATTAAAAATCAGATTAAAGCATTTATTATAGTGTTCTTTCCTGCTTTTTTAATTTTCCTTCAGCCTGATGCTGGTTCTGCAGTTATTTATTTATCATTCTTTTTTGTATTAAACAGAGAAGGCTTAACGCTAAACTATATTTTATTAGGATCAGGATTTATCATACTATTTATTCTTACCATTTTCTTCGGATTTAAATGGGTACTTTTAATTACATTTTTAATCATTTCTATACTGGCTATTTATTTTTTGTATAAAGGAGGAAAGCACTTTTTACGATTCAATTGGCATAAAATCATAAGTATTTATTTAATTCTAGGAATTTTTATAATTGGTACAGGATATATCTACAAAAACCTATTACCATCTCATCAAAAAGACCGATTTGATATACTATTAGGCAAAAAAATTGACAATAAAGGGATAGGATACAACTCTTATCAATCGGAATTAACGATAAGTTCTGGTGGATTAAAAGGAAAAGGGTTTTTAAAGGGTGATCTAACACAAGGTGATTTTGTACCCGAACAACATACTGATTATATTTTCAGCACAGTTGGTGAAGAATGGGGCTTTTTAGGCGCAAGCTTTGTAATTATCATTTTTATGATTCTATTGTATAGAATCATTTATTTGGCAGAAACTCACACCAATAAATTTGGACGAATCTATGGCTATGGATTGGCTTCTATCCTATTCTTCCACGTAATTGTTAACATAGGCATGGTAATTGGTTTATTACCAACCATAGGGATACCTCTGCCATTTTTCAGTTATGGAGGATCATCACTTTGGGGTTTTACCATCTTACTCTTTATTTTTATACGTTTAGACGCACATAAAAATTACGACTTTTAAAAACACCTTAGAATAATCATAGGTACTCTTAAACATTTATTGTCGATAATATGAATAATTACAAAGACAGATTTATTGTGTTTAAGCTTTAATCTGAGCAAAGCTTAAGCGCTTTTAAAATATAAAAGTAAAGGCATTTAACATGCAGTTCAAAGACGTCAAAAATGTAGAATTCTTCCTTTTTATACGCACAAATATTTATGGTTAATTTTAAAATCCCACAACTTTTGGACTTAATCCCTTTTAATGCTAAAATTAAAGCTTTTAGAGCACAATTTAGAAGGGTTAGAAATATAGAGTTCTTCCTTTTTAGACTAACAAATATTTATGCTTAATCTTTAAATCCCACAACTTTTGGTGTTGATCCCTAAATTCCTTAAACTTGAAGTAAAAAAAAGACTCTGAATAAAAATTCAGAGTCTTAAGATATTTTATAATAAGATGTTACAATGCTGCAACGTGCTTTGTTAATTTAGATTTTAAATTAGCAGCCTTATTCTTGTGAATAATATTGTTCTTTGCCAATTTATCTAACATAGAAATTACGCTTCCTAATTTTCCTTCAGCTTCTGTTTTATCTTCAACTGCACGTAAATCTCTAACAGCATTTCTTGTTGTTTTATGCTGATATTTGTTACGTAATCTTTTAGACTCGTTACTTCTGATTCTTTTTAACGCTGACTTATGATTTGCCATAATTTCTTTACTTCTTGTTTCTTATTAAAACTTTTGTAGTCCGTACGGGAATCGAACCCGTGTTACCAGGATGAAAACCTGGCGTCCTAACCCCTAGACGAACGGACCATAACAATTAAATATCTCTCAATTGCGGATGCAAATATACAACGTTTTTCGTATTCTGCAACTTTTTTTGAAAAAAAATTAAAAAAATTAATATGCCTTAGCAAAAAGCACTCTTTTTGTTGACCGTTTTCCGGTTAAAACACATACTCCTTCCTCTTCAATTGCTTCATTAGGTATGCATCTAATCGTAGCTTTGGTGTATTCTTTAATTCTGTCTTCGGTCTCTTCTGTACCATCCCAATGAGCAGAAACAAAACCTCCCTTTTTTATAGCCTTTTTAAATTCTTTAAAATCATTTACAACTGTAGTATACTCCTTTCTATAATTAATTGCTTTTGTGAATAAATTATCTTGTATTTCTTGTAAGAGTTGTTCAATAAAATCCACAGCGTCTTTTTGAGCAACAATTTGCTTTTTAAAAGTATCTCTTCTTGCAATTTCTAAAGTACCATTTTCTAAGTCGCGGTTTCCTAAAGCAATTCTTACTGGAACCCCTTTTAATTCGTATTCAGCAAACTTTGCTCCTGGTCTAAAAGTATCTCTATTATCAAATTTTACAGATATTCCTTTTTTACGCAATTGTTTTACAATTTCATTTACTTTTTCTGAAATTGCTTCTAATTGTTCTTCATTTTTATAAATAGGGACAATAACCACTTGAATAGGTGCTAATTTAGGAGGTAAAACCAAACCATTATCATCAGAATGTGTCATAATTAAACCACCAATTAAACGCGTAGAAACCCCCCAAGAAGTTGCCCAAACATATTCTTGCTTCCCTTCTTTAGAAGTATACTTTACATCAAATGCTTGTGCAAAGTTTTGGCCTAAAAAGTGCGATGTTCCTGCTTGTAACGCTTTACCATCTTGCATTAATGCTTCTATGGTATACGTATCTTCTGCACCAGCAAAACGCTCACTATCAGATTTTACACCTTTTACAACAGGCATTGCCATAAAGTTTTCTGCAAACTCTGCATATACATCTTGCATTTGTTTTGCTTCTAGGATTGCCTCATTTTTTGTTGCATGTGCTGTATGACCTTCTTGCCATAAAAATTCTGCAGTTCTTAAAAACAAACGTGTTCTCATTTCCCAACGTACAACATTTGCCCATTGATTTATTAATAATGGTAAATCTCTATAAGATTGAATCCATCCTTTATAAGTATTCCAAATAATAGCTTCTGATGTGGGTCTTACAACCAATTCTTCCTCTAACTTAGCCTCAGGATCTACTCTTAGCTTCCCCTTATTATCAGGATCGTTTTGCAAACGATAATGGGTAACCACAGCACACTCTTTAGCAAAACCTTCTGCATTTTTTTCTTCAGCTTCAAATAAACTTTTAGGAACAAATAACGGAAAATATGCATTCTCATGTCCAGTTTCTTTAAACATTCTATCCAATTCTGCTTGCATTTTCTCCCAAATCGCAAAACCATAAGGTTTAATCACCATACACCCTCTTACAGCAGAGTTTTCTGCCAAATCAGCTTTTACTACTAACTCATTATACCACTTAGAATAATCGTCAGCTCGTTTTGTTAAATGTTTACCCATATTGTATACTTTGGCACAAATGTTGTTATATTTATAGTGAAATTTGTGTTAAATGATTTACTTTTTTAAAAATCGATACAAAACTACTATAATTTAGTGTTTTTAACGCAAAATTTAATTAATAAATAGGAACCGCAAAAATTTATAATTATGAAACTACTTGATAAAAACATCAACTTTACGCAGCTAATTTTATTTGTAACAGCGAATGTGTTCTTGGTTTCTTGCGGTACATACCAAAGTGTTTACAATAACGATGGAATTTACGGAGACACACTTCCACCAAGGCAGGAAGATCAAAAGATAGTAATTGTAAATGATAGAGAATATAATGATTATGAAGAAAATTATTTTTCTAGAAAATTGGATGAATTACAAAATATAGAAGACGATGAAATATTTACAGATGTAGATGAATACTACCCTAATGATGTTTATATAAATGATAATGAAATTGATGAAAATTTAAATTATACTGCAAACCAACCTTGGGGATATGAAGATAATAATGTTATTGTTAATGTAAACCTAATGAACGATCCTTTTTGGGGAAATGGCTTTAATAACTGGGGCTGGGGTTTTAATAACGGTTGGGCTTATGGTGGTTGGAATCAATGGGGAGATCCTTTTTGGGGTGGTCCTTTTTGGGGAAATCGATGGGGAGCAAACCGTTTTTGGGCACGTAATCCTTATTGGCACCCGTTTCATAATAATTGGGCTTGGAATAGGGGAATCTATGGAAATCGATGGAACAATCGTTTTTGGAACAACAATCAATTTTACAGCAATAACAACTTTAGAAGAGGAAATACTTATAACAGGTTAAGCACAAGAAGAGGGGTAACAACTAGCAGACGTAACAGCACTTCAAATAGAATAGCATCAACAACAAGCAGACGAAATAGTACTTCAATCAACAGAAATTCTTCTACAGTAAGCAGACGAAATAGCACAAGTACAAGCCCCTCAAGAAGAAGTACATCTTCTACAAGAAGCTCGTCTACTGTTAGAAGAAGTACTAGCCCTGTAAGAAGGAGTTCTTCTACAAGAGGCAGCAGTGCTAGAACTTCAAACAACAACTCAAGCACAAGAAGATCTTCTTCATCTAGCAGTCGAAGAAGTGCCACGCCTACAAGATCATCCTCTTCTAATAGCAGAGCAAGGTCATCAAGTAGAAGCTCAAGTTCGTCTTCTTCAACTAGAAGCTCTTCTAGTTCATCAAGAAGTTCAAGTAGCTCTAGAAGCAGCTCTTCATCTAGCAGAAGAGGAGGAAATTAATCATATATTTTTTTAGAAATTCAAACAATATGAAAAAATTAATTATCACAGCGATGCTATTCGCAGTAACGTTTACATCTTTTTCTCAAAATTTAAGATACCAAGATTTAGGAGTTTTATTCTCTGAAGACGACAACAATGGTACTGCACGTTATACTGCAATGAGTGGTGCGTTTGGAGCTTTAGGAGGCGATATTTCTTCAATGAACATAAATCCTGCAGGTTTATCTGTTTTTAATTACAGTATGTTTACGGGTACTTTTAACTCAAAAAGTCAAGATATTGCAACGTCTTTTGGTGATGCCGCTTTTAATGATAGAAGAACTTTAATCACAAACAATGAAGCTTTAAACCTTTCTCAAGCTGGTGCTGTATTGGTTTTTGACAGTGCTTTTAGTAAAGATTGGAGCAAATTTGCCATAGGTTTTAACTATAGAATAAAAAAAGATTTTTCAGGCAGCTTTTCTGCTGGCGGAAATGAAGCTGTAACTAGGTTTGATAGTAATCCAAGAGATGACAATGTTTACAACTTTACAGAGGGTCAATTTTTTGATAACACGTTTGATGGAGAAATTTCTGAGCTAAATTTTGCATTTTCTGCTGTTCATCAACAAAAATTACATATAGGGTTAGCTTTAAATTTTTATGAATTAAATTTCTCACAACAATCTGTATTAACAGAGTTAAATAGCGATGTTGATTTTAATATTTTAGATGTTGAATTATTTCAAGATAATATTACAACAGGTACTGGTTTTTCTGCAAATTTAGGTTTTATTTACAAATTGCATCAAGCATTTAGATTCGGAGTTTCTTATCAAACACCAACTTGGTATACAGAAATAATTCAAGATTCAAACTACAATCAAGATAGTAATACAGATATTGGAGAAACTACTTTTTTTCCAGAAAACGGTGGTTCTTTTTCAGAATTTAATGACTTTCAATTAATTTCTTACAGATTAAGAACACCAAGTAAATTAACAGGTAGTGCTGCCTTAATATTTGGCAAAAACGGATTGTTAAGTTTAGATTATATCAATAGAAATTACAGTGGTATTAGATTGTCTAATGGCGTGTTTACGAATGAGAACCAATTTTATCAACAAAACTTAAGAAATACACACAGCTACAATGTAGGTACAGAGTGGCGATTTGATAATTTTAGCATAAGAGGTGGTTATAACTTTGAACAATCTCCATTTATAAACACCAATTTAACAAATAACTCGATAACCAATTTTTCCGATGTTGAAGGATATTCAGTTGGTGCTGGTTATAATTTTGGGAATTTTAAAGTAGATTTTGCTTTTACTGACAACAATAGAACTGCAGACTACAACTTTTACCCAGGTTTTAATGTTAACCCTGCAAGTTTAAACATAGATAATCGCGTTTTTACAGCAACAGTTTCGTTAAGTTTATAATCGAAAATATTTATAGTAGAGGCCTTGTATTTATAAAACATACAAGGTCTTTTTTATTGCAATTCAGTTTTTTGCCGTAATTTTGCATCTCATTTTTAGATTATGCAAGAGACAATAATTACCATTCAAGAAACAACCAATAATACCATATTAAAATTCAATAGCACAAAAATTTTAATTAATGGTGGAAGTTATGAATTTTCGAATATAGACGAAGCCAAAAACTCACCTTTAGCACAACAATTATTTTATTTACCTTTTGTAAAAAAAATATTTATTACAGCAAACTTTATTGCTATTCAACGTTTTGATATTGTAGAATGGACAGATGTTCAAGATGAAGTTGCCGAACAAATTCAAGCTTATATTGCTGACGGAAATATTGTTGTAAACGAACAAATTTCATCAACAAAAAAAGAAGCCATTGAAGTATATGCAGAAGTTACACCAAACCCTGCTGTAATGAAATTCGGCACAAACAAAGCATTAACGCAAACTGATGTTGAGTACAAAAACATTGAAGAAGCCAGCAAATCATCGCCTTTAGCACAAGCCATCTTTAATTTTCCTTTTGTAAAAGAAGTTTTTATTTCTGATAACTACATTTCTGTAACAAAATATGATATGGTAGATTGGAATGAGGTTTTCTCTGAAGTAAGATCTTTTATTCGTGAATATTTGGTAGAGGGTAAAACCATCATCAAAGAATTACCTAATGAAACTTCTAAAATTAAGGAAGAAAAAACAACTCCAAATATTGAATTAGAAGGCGTGCCTGCCCAAATTGTAGATATCTTAGATGAATATATAAAACCCGCTGTTGCTGGTGATGGAGGTAATATTGCCTTTAGATCTTACGACGAAAAAAATAAGGTAGTAAGTGTAATTTTACAAGGTGCCTGTAGTGGTTGCCCTTCTTCTACTGCAACTTTAAAAAACGGAATAGAAACTTTATTGAAAGAAATGTTGCCAAATCAAATTAATGAAGTGGTAGCCATTAACGGATAAAAAAATGTCAGCAGAAAAAATAAATCCATATAAAGATTCTAAACTCGGTAAAAAGGAACAAGTTGCCCAAATGTTCAATAATATTTCTGGAAATTACGATGGTTTAAATCGTGTAATTTCTTTAGGGATTGATGTAAAATGGCGTAAAAAAGTTGTTGAAATTGTTGGTAAAAACAAGCCGAAACAAATTTTAGATATTGCTACAGGAACTGGAGATTTAGCCTTAATGATGGCTGATTTAAAACCCGATAGAATTGTAGGTTTAGATATTTCTGCAGGAATGTTAGAAGTTGGAAAACAAAAAATAGCTAAAGCCAAATTATCTGATAAAATAGAAATGATAGTAGGCGACTCTGAAGCGATGCCTTTTGATGATGCTACTTTTGATGCAATTACGGTTTCTTTTGGGGTACGTAATTTTGCAAATTTAGATAAGGGCTTAAAAGAAATTGCCAGAGTTTTAAAACCAACAGGTGTTTTGGTGATTTTAGAAACATCAAACCCAGTAAAATTTCCTTTTAAACAAGGGTATAAATTGTACACCAATATATTTTTACCAACAGTGGGCAAGCTATTTTCTAAAGACAAAGCTGCTTACTCTTATTTATCGGAATCTGCAAATTCTTTTCCTTTTGGTGAAGCGTTCAACAATATTTTAAAAAATAATGGGTTTACCTATACAAAAGCTAACCCTGTTACTTTTGGTGTGGCTACAATTTATACAGCAAGCAAATAAAAATGATAAAAAAAGCACTTCTTTTTGGTTTTTTATTAATGATTTCTGCAACGTTTTTTGCACAAAGAGAGCGTGTTGAAAATCTACCCACTTTTGATGATAGAAAAATTCATTATGGTTTTTATTTAGGTTTGAATCAAAATGATTTTAAACTAAACAAAAGAAACAGCAACGTTTTTGATGCTGGTTACACTGTAGAACCAACTTATGGTTTTAATGTTGGTTTAATTGCTGAGCTGCGTTTACATAAAAACCTAAGCATTCGTTTTGAGCCTGGTTTAATGACCAATTCTAAAAATATTATTTTTAATCACCTTACCAGTTCAAGCAATCCAAGAGATAGTATTAGAGAAGTAGGTTCTACGTATTTACATGTTCCTGTTATTTTAAAATTTAGCACAGATCGTTATAAAAACATTCGTCCTTATGTTTTAGGTGGTGTTTCTTACGATCATAATTTTTCGAGTAATGAAGCCAATCAAGATGACAATTCTGCAGGACAGTTTAGAATGAAAACTAGCAATTTTATGTACGAAGTTGGTATGGGAATCGATATTTACTTATCCTTCTTTAAATTCTCGCCTTCAATTCGTGGCGTTTTTGCAATTAATAATGAAATAAAATATGATGATGACCCCAATAGTCAATGGACATCTCCTGTAAATTTTATGGGAACTCGTGGTTTATTTCTAAACTTAGCTTTTGAGTAAAAATTAGTTACAAAGCTGCAAAGTTAAAAGTCGCAAATTTATTTGCTAGCTGAAAACTGATACTACTCACTAAAAACTTCGTTTAAACTCACTCAATAAAATTGCAGTAGCAGTGGCTACATTTAGGCTTTCCGTTTTTTGAATTTCTCCAAATCTTGGAATCGATAGTTTATGGGTTACTAAACTTTTAATTTCTTCAGAAACTCCATTTGCCTCATTGCCCATTATTAAAATAGCTTCTTTTGTCAAGTCAGATTGATACACATTTTGTCCATCCATATCTGCTATAAAAGTTGTAATTTTTGTTGACTTTAAATAAACTTCTAAATCTAAATATTTAACTGGTATTCGCGTTAAAGAGCCCATACTTGCTTGTACCACCTTTGGGTTGTAACAATCAACAGTATCTTTAGAGCAAATTAATTCTGTAACCCCAAACCAATCGCATAATCTTATAATTGTTCCTAAATTACCAGGATCATTTATAGCATCCAAAACAATAATTAAACCTGTATTTTGCAATGGCTTTTCTTCAGGTATTTTAAACAAAGCTAAAACTTTATTAGGCGATTTTAGATTGCTTATTTTTTGCAATTCTTTTTCAGAAATCCTAACAATCTTTTCTTTAGATATGGTTGTTTCAAAATTATCTAATGCAAATAATGTATCAACTTTAAAAGGAGAGTTTATCAATTCAGCCACCACTTTTACACCTTCAGCAACAAATAATTGATGCTTTTGTCTATACTTTTTTTGTGATAAACTAGTGATTACTTTTAGTTGATTTTTTGAGATACTCATTAATTGCTGCTAAATGAAAATAAACCGTTGAAAAATACTATTTTTGATTTCCTTTGGAGTGCTAAAATAATGAAAAAACTTTCTTTCTTTTTTATATTCATTATCTTTTTAGTTGCATGTAATTCTACTAAACATGTAGCTGAAGGCGAACATCTACTTACCCGAAATTATATTTTTATAGATAGCACAAAAACTAACGGAACCGATTTGCAAAAATACGTCCTTCAAAAACCCAATCCTCGTTTTATAGGCATGCCTTTAGGATTGTATTTTCATAATTTAGGCAATCACAATAAACCAAAAACTCCTGTGGAATGGGCCGAAAAAAACCCTAGTTCTTATAATATTGTAAAAAAGATATTTTCCGAAAAACAAAGCATTGCTTATGCCAATGCTTTTATCAACTTAAATAAATGGTTTTTAAATTTCCAAACTCCAGAAATTGTTAAAGAACTTAAAGTAAAAAGAACTGCTAACAATTTATCTGCATTTTACAAAACACAAGGTTTTTTTAAATCGTCTGTAACTTCAGAAATAAAAAGAGATTCTGTACATAAAAAAGCTACTGTAACTTACCACATTCAGAAAGGAAAACCGACAATTTTAGACACTATTAATATAAAAATAGAATCTAGGGTTTTAGATTCTATTTATCAAAATTCCGATTTACAAAGTTTATTAAAAACTGGGAAACAATACAAAGAACAAACCTTTAGAAATGAAGCTGCAAAGGTGGTTAAACTATTCAGAAATAACGGAATTGATAATTTTACAGAATCTGCTTTAGGTTTTTATGTTGATTCTACTCGTGCAGATTACAAAGCGAATATAGATTTTATAATCTCTGGAAATCGATTGATAGAAGACAATGGCCAATACAAAGAAAAGCCCTACAAAATTAGAAAAATTAAAGAAGTTAATGTGTATACAGATTATTCTTTTACCAAAAAAGGAGAAGCGATTAAAGACACCTTAATTTATGAAGGACTAAATTTTTTAGCACACGATAAAGTAAAATATAATGCAAGATTTTTAGCCCAGTCTATATTTTTAAAACCCAATGATATTTATAGAGACACTTTAATCAATTTAACCAGAAAACATTTAAAATCCTTACAAAATTTTAAATCTACAAACATCAATTTATCTTTAATTGATGGCGCTGATGATACATTAAAAATGGATATTTTATTATCTCCTTTAGAAAAATATACGCTAGGTTTTGAAACTGAGTTAACACATTCTAACATAAGAAATATTGGAACTTCTGCTAAATTTTCTCTTACAAATCGAAACACTTTTAAAGGTACAGAATTACTAAAACTATCACTTTTAGGCTCTTGGTTTAACTCTAACACAGGGCCAGGTTGGGAAATTGGTGCAGATGCTTCTGTAGAAATACCAAGATTTGTAGCTCCTTTTGGTTTAAGTAAGCTTGTACCTAAAGAAATGTCTCCAAGAACCTATTTTTCTTTAGGTTCGAGTTTTCAAAAAAATATTGGTTTAGATAGGCAAACCTTTACTTTTTTAACAGATTACAAATGGCAATACAACCCACAAAAAACCATTCAATTAGAAGTACTAAACACGCAATACGTACAAAATCTTAATGTAAGTAGTTACTTTAACATATACAACTCAGAATATCAAAGTCTGAATGAAGTAGCACAAACTTTTGACAATTTTACCTACAATAATACCAATAGAGAGTTAGATTTACCTAATGAAGCATTACGTTTTATGAATGCTGTGGCTGATGATGCCAGTTTTAGAATCTCGAATCCAGAGGAATTCAACAATACGTTAAACATTTTAGATAGATATAATATCATCACCTCAGATTTCTTAATCCCAACAATTGCGTACACCTACACCTACAATGGTCAGCTAGATTTTAGAGATAATGATTTTTCATTTTTTAGAATAAGACTAGCCAATTCTGGCAATATCTTAGGTTTATTATCAGATAAAACAAACAGTAAAAACAAAAAAACATTTTTAGAAATCCCTTTAGCTCAATACTTTAAAACAGATATTGAGTACAAGAAATTTTGGACTCTTGGCTCAGGAAATTCAGTTTTTGGTTTTCGTTCATCTTTAGGGGCAATTTTTACCTATGACAATTCCGACATTCCATTTACCAAAAGTTATTTTGCAGGTGGTTCTAATGATATTAGAGCTTGGCAGACTTACGAATTAGGCCCAGGAAGCAGAAATACTGGCTTAGAATTTAATATTGGTAGTTTTAAGTTTTTAACAAGTGCAGAGTATCGTTTTGATGTAGTAAGCATGCTTAAAGGCGCCTTATTTATTGATGCCGGAAATATATGGGATATTTCAAGTTCTGATTTTGTAGAAGATGATGCTAAATTTAAAGGTTTTTCATCATTAAAAAACATTGCAGTAGGCTCTGGTATTGGTGCAAGACTCGATTTTAATTTTCTTATTGTTCGTTTTGATGTTGGCTTCAAAACCTACGAACCTTATTTAGATGGTAATAAATGGTTTAGAAACTATAACTTTAATAGTGCTGTTTATAATGTAGGTATCAACTATCCTTTTTAAATAGACAACGTTTTCGTTATTTTTAGTTTCTATTTACTTTTAAAACTACAATTTTTATTATTTTTACATTATAAATAATTATTAAATATAATATAATGAGTCATAATATTAAACCTGGTGTAGCAACTGGAAAAGAAGTTCAAGAAATTTTTAATTACGCAAAAGAAAAAGGATTTGCTTTACCAGCAGTTAATGTAATTGGTTCTAATACAATTAATAGTGTTTTAGAAACTGCAAAAGAATTAAATTCTCCTGTTATCATTCAATTTTCAAATGGTGGTGCACAATTTAATGCTGGAAAAGGATTATCTAACGATGGTCAAAAAGCTGCTATTGCTGGTGGTATTGCTGGTGCAAAACACGTTAATGAATTAGCAGTAGCTTACGGAGTACCTGTAATTTTACATACAGACCACTGTGCTAAGAAATTATTACCTTGGATTGATGGATTATTAGATGCATCAGAAAAACATTTCGCAGAAACAGGTAAACCTTTATATAGTTCTCACATGATTGATTTATCTGAAGAACCTATAGAAGAAAATATTGCAATTTGTAAAGAATACTTAGCTAGAATGAGCAAAATGGGTATGACTTTAGAGATTGAATTAGGTATTACTGGTGGTGAAGAAGATGGTGTTGATAATTCTGATGTTGATGCTTCTAAACTTTACACACAACCAGAAGAAGTTGCCTATGCTTATGAAGAGTTGTTAAAAGTTTCTCCTCAATTTACAATTGCAGCTGCTTTTGGTAATGTACATGGAGTTTATAAACCAGGTAATGTAAAATTAACTCCAAAAATCTTAAAGAATTCTCAAGAATTTATCACAAAAAAATATGGTGTAGAAGAAAACCATATCGATTTTGTTTTTCATGGTGGTTCTGGTTCTACTTTAGAAGAAATTAGAGAAGCTATTGGTTATGGTGTAATTAAAATGAATATTGATACAGATTTACAATTTGCTTTTACAGAAGGAATTCGTGATTATATGCAAGGTAAAGCAGATTATTTAGCAACTCAAATTGGTAACCCAGAAGGAGCAGACCAACCTAATAAAAAATACTACGACCCAAGAAAATGGTTACGTTTAGGTGAAGAAACTTTTAAAGCACGTTTAAAGCAAGCATTTGCAGACTTAAATAACGTAGATACTTTATAAAAAAGTACATAAATATTAAAAAAAGCATTTTGATTTTAAACTTCAAAATGCTTTTTTGCGTTATAATATCAATTTAATTTTAAAAAGGACTTTAAAAGAATTAAATCAAAGAGAATTAAAAGTTAGCAAAAATCTTTTACCTTTGCTTGCTGCTATTATTTAGAAAAAAGTATTTTAATGAAAAAGTCCAACAACAAATAAATAAACTAACTATGGCTTGGTTTAAAAGAACTGATAAAGGAATACAAACTGCTACAGAAGATAAAAAAGACACACCCAAAGGTCTTTGGTATAAAACACCTAGTGGTAAAATTATAGACACAGAAGAGCTTAAGAAGAATTTATATGTAAGTCCAGAGGATGGATATCACGTAAGAATTGGGAGTAAAGAATATTTCGAATTATTTTTTGATGAAAACAAATTTGAAGAACTAAATGAAAAGCTAACTTCTAAAGACCCTTTAAAGTTCGAAGACACAAAAAAATATCCAGATCGTTTAAAAGCTGCTCAAGAAAAAACCAAGTTAAAAGATGCTGTAAGAACTGCAGTTGGTAAATCTTTAGGCAAAGATTTAGTAATTGCTGCTATGGATTTTGCTTTTATTGGGGGTTCTATGGGTTCTGTAGTTGGAGAAAAAATAGCAAGAGCCATCAATTATTCTATCGAAAATAAGATTCCGTTTTTAATGATTTCTAAATCTGGTGGTGCCAGAATGATGGAAGCATCACTTTCTTTAATGCAACTGGTAAAAACATCAGCAAAATTAGCACAATTAGCCGAAGTTAAAATTCCTTATATTTCTTTATGTACAGATCCTACAACTGGTGGTACAACAGCCTCTTATGCAATGTTAGGTGATATTAATATTGCAGAACCCAATGCATTAATTGCCTTTGCAGGACCAAGAGTTGTAAAAGATACTACAGGTAAAGAATTACCAGAAGGTTTTCAGCGTTCTGAATTTGTTTTAGAACATGGTTTCTTAGATGCTATTTACGAGCGTAAAGAGTTGAAAAAGCAAGTGAATTTATATATCGATTTAATTCAGAATTTACCTGTTAGAAAAGAAGTATAAATTTTACAATAAAACAAAGGCTGTATGAAAAGTGTTAAAACTTGTCATCGAGTTTACGAAATAATCTTATTTATTGATAATTAAATATATACATTTTCGACTTCGCCCAAAATGACATTCAAACCTAATTTTCAGACAGCCTTTTTTAACTTTATTCTGCTATAAGTTTTTCGATTTCATTTCCTATATCATAAAAAAACACATTTTTTTCATTCAGATTTAAGTAACCATTGAATCTAACTCTACCGTTCTTTAAAATAACCATATGTGGATATTTATCAAATCCCAATTGTTTTGGAATTGTATCAGAATCAGAATATAAAACTGGAAAATTGTAGTTATATTTTTCTATTCTTTTTTTTGCATGCCCCACAGTATCCCTCCTAACAGGTATATTTACAGCATATAATAATACATTAGAGTTGTTCTGATATTTATAATATAGTTTTTCAAAATCTGGAAATTTTTGAAAACATTTGCCACAACCTGTTGTCCAAAAATCTAATACAATAACTTTATTTTGAATTGTATCTATTCTCATTAAACCATTATTTGATAAGAGTTCTGTTTTTGGTGCATTTTTAATTTTTCGAGCATTAAAGTTCTCTAAAAAAAACCAAAAATTTATAAATCCATAAATGCCAATTAAAATTAAAATAATCGAGTATGAAATTTTAAACAAATAAGATTTACTCCTTAAATAATACCCTAATAAAAAAGTAATAGGAGTAAAAATTATGTAAATAATTATATTATTTAGTTTAGAATCTGGTAAAAATAAATGAATAATCCAAATTATTAATAATGGTATAAATAAAGTTAAAACACTTTTATATGACATATACATACTAACAATAAAAGCAGATATCATAAAAACAGGAAAAATAATTTTCTGGGTTTTAAATAAAAAAACAAACAGTATGTATATAATTACTACTAAGCCACCATAAAGTAATGTTTTTTTAAACATCTAATCAGTTATTTGAGATGTCAGAAGTACAGTATCCATCACATGTTGTATTTCCAAAAACTCCACAATCATTATTTGCAAATTTACATTCATCTGGCTCACTACAAGTATTATTCCAACCTGTACAGCTAGCACTGTAATAACAAGTACAAGTATCTGGTTCTTCCTGAACTTTAGCAGCATGACTATTAGAAACATTGCCACTTGATAATATTTTAGATTTCTTTTCATTGAGATCTCCAACAGAAAAAAACATTGAATAAACAAATTCTTTACTCCAATTAAACTTTTTTACACCTACCATAACTTTTTCATACAATTCATCTGAAAATTTCTGAGAAATAGGTTCTTCATAATCCATTTTTTTAAATGCTACACCAAACCATTTTAAAAACTTTTTCTCTTCTTTTGATAAATCAAGCTCAAGTATATAAATAACTTTCTCTTGCCAAATTTTTTTCTTTTTTTCCGATGGTAAAGCTCTCAAGATAGCTTTCTGTTTTTTTATTGAAAAATCTAATATATCATTTCTATCATATTTTGATATTTCTTTTTGATTAACTCTAACCCAATTGTTAATATCATCATCATGTGAAAATTCATGATCAACGGTTTCGCTACAACTGGTTAATAAAATTGTAAACACAATAGCACAGCATGACTTTTTAAAAAAGTTTTTCATAGTAATTTAAATTTAAAGTTTATTTATTATAAAATTCTAGGAAAGTAGTTTCATAGCCTATTTTTCCAACACAATGATAATAATAATAATAATAATTTCAAAATTATTTCTTTAATAAAAAATAATCATATATTTGCAGCTGCAAAGCAAACTGCTCTGCAACGCATAAAAATCATTTAAATAATATTGGCATGTACTTAACAAAAGAAATTAAAGAAGGAATCTTCGAAAAACACGGTAAAGGAAAAAATGACACGGGTTCTACAGAAGGTCAAATTGCGTTATTCACACACAGAATCAACCATTTAACAGAGCATTTAAAAAACAATCGTAAAGATTTTAATACTGAACGTTCTTTAGTAATGATGGTAGGTAAACGTAGAAGTTTATTAGATTATCTAAAGAAAACAGATATCACAAGATATCGTGCAATAATCAAAGAATTAGGAATTAGAAAATAATTTCTTTAAAAGAGGCACTATAAACGTGCCTCTTTTTTATTTAAACGACTACATTAGTACTTTCTTTTCATAAGAAAGTTTAAACTTTTCTACGAGAATAACAAACTCATGAAAAAAGAAAAAAATCAAAAGAATTAACAACCCTTTTGAATTTCCATTGGAAAAACACACAACAACTATTTTTACTGAACTTGTTTCAGAACAACACAACAACAAACAAATTAAACATTAAGAATTTTTAAAAATTTATGATTCCAAAGGTATTTAGAGAGGTTATAGACCTTGGAGATGGAAGAACCATCTCATTAGAAACTGGTAAATTGGCAAAACAAGCCCATGGTTCAGTTGTTGTTCAATCAGGTAAATGTATGTTGTTATGTACAGTAGTATCAAATTATCATCAAGCAGATGTAGATTTTTTACCATTAACTGTAGACTATAGAGAAAAATTTGCGGCTGCAGGTCGTTATCCTGGAGGTTTCTTTAAAAGAGAAGCAAGACCAAGTGATGGAGAAGTGTTAACAATGCGTTTAGTAGACCGTGTTTTACGTCCATTATTCCCAAAAGATTACCACTCAGAAACTCAGGTTATGATTCAGATGATGTCTCATGATGATGATGTTATGCCTGATGCAATGGCTGGTTTAGCAGCTTCTGCTGCTATTCAGTTATCAGATTTACCATTTGAATGTGCTATCTCTGAAGTAAGAGTAGCAAGAGTAAATGGCGAGTTTATCATCAACCCAACAAGAGCACAATTAGTAGATGCTGATATTGATATGATGGTGGGTGCATCTGCAGATTCTGTAATGATGGTAGAAGGTGAAATGGATGAGTGTTCTGAAGAAGAAATGGCAGAAGCCATTAAAATTGCACACGAAGCTATAAAGGTACAATGTGCTGCTCAAGTTGCTTTAGCAGAAGCTTTTGGAAAAAAAGAAGTTCGTGAATACGAACCAGCTGTAGAAAACCAAGAATTAGAAGCTAAAATTAAAGAATTAGTTTACGATAAAACGTATGCAATTGCAAAAGCAGGTTCTGCAAAGCACGAAAGAAGTGCTGCATTTAGCGAAATTAAAGAAGACGTGGTAAACTCTTTTTCTGAAGATGAGCAAGCTGAATTTGGTAAACTTATTGGAAAATACGTTTCAAAAGCGCAAAAAACTGCAATTCGTGATTTAACTTTAAAAGAAGGTTTACGTTTAGACGGACGTAAAACTACAGATATTAGACCAATTTGGTGTGAGGTAGATTATTTACCATCAACTCATGGTTCATCAATTTTTACAAGAGGTGAAACCCAAGCATTGGCAACTGTAACTTTAGGAACTTCTAGAGAAGCAAACCAAATAGATATGCCCTCTTTTGAAGGTGAAGAAACTTTCTATTTACACTATAACTTCCCTCCTTTTTCAACAGGAGAAGCACGTCCTATTAGAGGAACGTCTAGAAGAGAAGTTGGACATGGTAATTTAGCACAAAGAGCATTAAAAGGAATGATTCCTGCTGATTGCCCTTATACAGTAAGAGTGGTAAGTGAAGTTTTAGAATCTAATGGTTCTTCTTCTATGGCAACTGTTTGTTCTGGTACAATGGCATTAATGGACGCTGGTGTACAATTAAAGAAACCTGTTTCTGGTATTGCTATGGGATTAATTTCTGATGGTGAAAACTATGCAGTGTTATCTGATATTTTAGGTGATGAAGATCACTTAGGTGATATGGACTTTAAAGTAACTGGAACTGCAGATGGTATTACTGCTTGCCAAATGGATATTAAAATCAAAGGATTAAGTTACGAGATTTTAGTAAATGCTTTAAAACAAGCTAGAGATGGTCGTTTACATATTTTATCTAAATTAACAGATACTATAGAAAAACCAAATGCTACTGTAAAAGCTCACGCTCCAAAAATGATTACAAGACGTATCCCTAATGATATGATTGGTGCATTTATTGGTCCTGGAGGTAAACATATTCAAGAATTACAAAAAGAGACAGAAACTACTATTGTAATTACAGAAGACCCAATAACTGAAGAAGGTATTATTGAAATTCTAGGAACAAAACCAGAAGGAATGGATGCAGTAATAGCTAAGATAGAATCTATGTTATTTAAGCCAGAAGTTGGTAGTGTTTACGAAGTTAAAGTAATTAAAATGTTAGACTTTGGTGCTGTTGTAGAATATACTGAAGCACC
This sequence comes from Polaribacter sp. R77954, assembly GCF_044595335.1. Taxonomy (GTDB): domain Bacteria; phylum Bacteroidota; class Bacteroidia; order Flavobacteriales; family Flavobacteriaceae; genus Polaribacter. The sequence goes on along the minus strand of NZ_CP138992.1, from coordinate 3,273,302 downwards.
TGGAAACGAAGTTTTATTACACGTAAGCGAATTAGCTTGGGAACGTACAGATAATGTTACTGATGTTGTTAATTTAGGTGATATTTTAGACGTAAAATATTTCGGAATTGACCCAAGAACACGTAAAGAAAAAGTTTCTAGAAAGGCAATTTTACCAAAACCAGAAGGTTTTAAAGAAAGACCACCTAGAGATAACAATCGTGGAAGAGACAACAACAGAGGTAGAGATAATCGTGGACGTGACAACAGACGTGATGATCGTAAACCTAGAGAAAGAAAAGAAGATTAAGTAGGTACTGAACTTGTTTCAATATCTCCATCAAAATGTTTATAAATCGCCAATTAATTTTGGCGATTTTTTTATGCTTTTTTGTTTCTTTGTAAAAGATATAGGCCTCACTGGTTTTATAAACCTGTGAGGTCTTTTAAACTCATTTTTGAAAAATCAAATCACTACATATCTCTCATTAGGCACAAATCAAGGCAATAAACTTGACAATCTGCAGAACGCAATTTATAAAATAGCAGATAAAGTAGGCTCTGTTTCAAAAATTTCATCGGTTTACAAAACAGCTTCTTGGGGTTTTGAAAGTGATGACTTTTTAAACATATGCATTCAAGTTTCTACAGATATTCCAGCTCAACAACTCATCTTAACACTTTTAAATATAGAAACTGAATTAGGGAGAAAAAGAAAAGAAACCGAAAGCTATACAGATAGAAATATAGACATTGACATTTTATTATTTGATGATGACATTATTTTTTCAAAAAACTTAATAGTACCTCATCCAAAAATGTTAGACCGCAAATTTGTATTGGCACCTTTGGCTGAAATTGCTAGCTTAATTATGCATCCCATAACAAAAACTACCATTGCTAATTGTTTACATAATTGTTCTGATAATTCAGAAATTATTATTGTAAATGAAAAACTAAAAAGACCAATTCCTATTTCAGAGAAGTATAATTATATTGCTATTGAAGGTAATATTGGTGCAGGAAAAACATCTTTAGCCAATATGATGTCTAAAGATTTTAATACGAAACTGGTTTTAGAGCGTTTTGCAGACAATCCTTTTTTACCAAAATTTTATACAGATAAAGAACGTTACGCTTTTCCGTTAGAAATGAGTTTTTTAGCAGATCGATATCAACAACTATCTGATGATTTAGCACAATTAGACTTGTTTAAAAACTTTGTAATTTCAGATTATTATATTTTCAAATCTTTAATATTTGCACAAATTACTTTACAACAAGAAGAATATAAGTTGTACAGAAAAATGTTTGATTTAATGTATAAAGAAATTACAAAACCAGATTTATATGTGTATTTGTATCAAAATACAGAACGTCTTTTAGAAAATATAAAAAAAAGAGGCAGAGCTTATGAACAAAATATTGAAGCCAATTATTTACAGAAAATTCACGATGGCTATAAAAGCTTTATAAGCACACAGCAAAATTTAAACACCTTGGTTATTGATGTATCTGAGATTGACTTTGTAAATCATCCAGAAGATTATCAATCAATCATTCATCAAATTAAAAAAGCCTAGAAAATTACTTTTTCAACTCTAATTTATCAGCAAAATATGCGCAAAAATCGCGCATTGTAGCACTCATTTTAGTATCATCTGTGGCTCTTTCAAAAGTATCTGCCATAGACACTAGCGTTTGATGAAAAAATTGTTTCATCTCATCTACAGGCATATCTTTGGTCCACAAATCCATACGTAATGTATCTTTTTGCTTATGATCCCAAACAGAAATCATTACTGCTTTTGAGGGGTCATTATCAATACCACCATCTTTAGCAAACCAAGAAATTACCTCTGGAACTTTATTTTCGTCTAAACCTATATTGAATTTTACTTCAGAATTATGTTTAATAGCCATTACTTTTTGGGTTTGTATTTTGATTTGTTGAAGATAATATCTTCATCAGTTTTTAATAATTCTTGCAAAGATACATCATTATGTTGCATATAGGCCCTAACAATTTGCCAACCTAACCAAACCCCTATTCTACCTGGCGATAAATTATCTTCTGCCATATAAAACTTAGAGAAAGGTGCATTTTCTATAAAACGTTTATTCAATTTTGTATCTGTAGTAAACAGTATTTTTTTATCGATAAAATACATCCAAACTTGCTCTTCATTAGCAACAGCCCAATTATATTTTTCTGAAGTATAGCCTATCTTTTCTTGATCTGACAAAGCTGGCAAATACCTATCTAATAGGTACATTTTTTTACCTTCATAAATCATTTTATCAATAAATCTTCTTTTATGTAAAGGTGGCGTTTGTTGATTAATTATGGCTTCTGCAACATCTACTATTAAATGTTCTTTGGTATTATTTTCTTTGATGTACTTTGGATAATCTGCATAAAAAGGATGGTTTTTACCTAAATACACATCTAAAGAAACAAGCAACAAACTGTCTGCATAAATTACCCTACTTTCATAATCTATATTGCTTAAAATAGTAACCACTTGAGGAACTGTAAAATTTGGGTTATAAAATTTTACATGTTTAAAAAGTGATTTAAATTGATGCTCTTCTTCCGAAAAATCATTAAATATTTTTTGAGTTTCAGCAAACAACTCTTGCTCTTCGTTGTTATTAATTTTTAATAAAGACAAACTATCTGTAAATTGCTTTGGGAATAAATACGGGTATTTTTCTTTTACGCTAGGTAAGGTTTTTTGATTTGCATTATAGAAATCTACGTCATACCTTTTTATAGAAAAATCAACTTTTATTTTAGAAACATCTATTTGAGAGTATTTTTTATCAATACATGAAAAAAATAGACACAAAACCATTAAAACTGCAAAAAAAAATCTCATATTCTTCGTATCTTAGTAACTCAATTTAAGAACGATAAAAATACTAAAATAGTTTATTAATGAATACCGAAAAAGTAGCTGAATATATTGTAAATTGGTTAAAAGATTATGCCACTAAAGCTAAAGTAAATGGATTTGTAGTTGGAGTTTCTGGAGGAATAGATTCTGCATTAACCTCTACATTATGTGCTAAAACTGGCTTACCAACATTATGTGCAGAAATGCCTATTCATCAAGCACCAAGCCAAGTTTCTAGGGCAGAAGAACATATTAAGCAATTAAAAGATAGGTTTAATAATGTTTCTGAAGTTCGCGTAGATTTAACCTCAACTTTTGAAGATTTTAAATCTGCTACACCAACTGATGACAATGAAGAAAGAGTAAATTTAACTTTAGGAAACACGAGAGCTCGTTTACGAATGACTACCTTGTATTATTTAGCAGGTATAAACAGTGCTTTGGTAGCTGGTACAGGCAATAAAGTAGAAGATTTTGGCGTTGGTTTTTACACCAAATATGGAGATGGTGGTGTAGATGTAAGCCCAATTGCAGATTTAATGAAATCTGAAGTTTATGCACTAGCAGCTCATTTAGGTGTACCCAACTCTATACAAGTGGCACAACCAACTGACGGTTTGTGGGGTGATCATAGAACAGATGAAGATCAAATTGGGGCTTCTTACGACGAATTAGAATGGGCAATGCAAATGCAAGATGCTGGTAAGACCGCCAATGATTTTTCTGGAAGACAGCAAGATGTTTTTAAAATTTATACTCGATTAAATACCATTAACCAACACAAAATGCAACCCATTCCTGTTTGTGAAATTCCTACAGAATTAAAATAAATTTAATTTGTTATTACTCAACTCATAAAAATTGTTTTTAAATAATGCACAAAAAAATACCTTAACTTGATGTAGTTAAGGTATTTTTTTAGTTTTTTGGTTAAATCTTTATAAAAGATTTGCGGCAATCATCATTTTCTTTATTCTTTGTTGAGCTCTTCTTTTAGATCCTTTAGAGATTTCAAATGGAAGAGAAATAAACATCATAACGATTTTTAAAATTTGTACTAGTTTTTTCATAATCTAACCCTTTTTGTTCTTTTTCTTGGCTCAAATGTACATAAAAAGATTTTAATCTGTCAAATTAATTTACAGGAAAAACCCTTTTTATGAAATTTTAAAAAAATACAAACAATTGAAAACCAGTTTTTTTACTCGTTTAACCTATAAAAAAAGGGTTTTTAAGGATTAAAATTTGTGGTAAACATTTTATATTTTTATGAATTTCATAAAAAAACTAAAAAAAAATTAAAATTTAATATCAGTATTTTAACCCAATCCTATTCTTATTTTATTAAACTACTCTATTTAACTTTTCAAAAAGTCTCATCTTTAAATCTGTGTAGTTTTTAATAACTTCTAAATCTATGGTTTTAGAGGTATTTTCTGAAGCTTCTCTCATTAAATCAGTAATTTTTTCACCTATTAAAATTCTTCTTAAGTTAAAAATCGAATCATTTACTGCTTTTTTGAGCACCTCTACAGCTTGGGTAACAAAAATATTTTTGCTTTCCCAATTACTCAATTGATGTTTTTCTTCGTCCATTAAAATAGAGGTAACTGTTTTTGCAATTTCGGTATTGCTGTGATTAATTAGTTGTTCTATTTCAACTTTTTCTGACTGATTTAACTGATGAATAATTTCTGTATAAATTTCTTGAAAAACTGTATTCGAAAACTCAATTTCATCATCTTGTAAGTGCAAATAAATTTCTGCAGAAACTGTATTTTGGTATTTTCTAAACTCAATTTTTTCTCTTCCATCGTCATTAAACGTAATTAATTCTTCCGTAAACTCTACTTCTTCATTACCATATAAGAGTAAAATTCTAATAATTTCATTTTCTAAAATAGATAATTGATTTATTTTTTGAGACGTTACGTTTACAGCCTTTACTACCCCCATTTGCGCTTGCTCTTGCTCCATAAAATATTCTGGTGGAGGCTGGTTTGGGTCTTGTAGTGGGGTGTTTTGCCTTTTGTTAGTTTTACTTTTTTCTTGAATATTCTTCTTTAACAATTGTGCCAACTCACTAAACAAAACACGTTCAGAAATTTCCATAATTCTAGAACATTCTTGCACATACACTTCTCGCTGAATAGAATCTGGAATCTTAGAAATACTGGTTACAATAGCTCTAATAACACTTGCTTTTTTTATGGGGTCGTTATCTGAATCTTTTAATAAAAGTGATACTTTAAAGTTGATAAAATCTTGGGCAGAGTTTTCTAAATACTCTTTTAGTTCTGTATCTGAATGTGATTTTGCAAAGCTATCTGGGTCTTCTCCATCAGGAAATTGAACCACTTTTACATTCATACCTTGCTCAAGAATCAAATCTATTCCACGAATAGAGGCACGAATACCAGCTGCATCACCATCAAATAAAACGGTTATATTTTTGGTAAGTCTGTTTACCAAACGAATTTGATCTGAAGTTAATGCAGTACCTGAAGAAGCTACTACATTTTCGATACCAGATTGATGAAACGAAATGACATCTGTATAACCTTCTACCAAAAAACAATTGTCTTGTTTGGCAATTTCTTTTTTAGCTTGATAAATTCCGTAAAGAATTTTACTCTTATGGTAAATTTCACTTTCTGGAGAGTTTAAATACTTTGCAGCTTTTTTATCTGCAGTTAAAATTCGTCCACCAAAACCCAATACTCGTCCAGACATGGAATGAATAGGAAACATTACACGCCCTTTAAAACGATCGAATTGTTTGTTTTCTTTAACAATGGTTAACCCTGTACTTGCTAAATATTTAATATCATAACCTTTGGCTAAAGCTGCATTTGTAAAATTATCCCATTCATCAATACAATATCCTAAATCAAACTTTTTAATAGTATCGTCTCTAAAACCTCGTTCTTTAAAATAACTTAAACCAATTGCTTTACCTTTATTTGAGTTAAGCATAATATCATGAAAGTATTCTTTGGCAAAATTAGACACCAAAAACATACTTTCTCTTTCATTCATCTGCGCTTTTTCTTCTGATGTTTGCTCGGTTTCTTCAATTTCAATATTGTACTTTTTAGCCAACCATCGTAAAGCTTCTGGATAAGTATAATGTTCGTGTTCCATTAAGAATGAAACAGAATTCCCTCCTTTACCAGTAGAAAAATCTTTCCATATTTGTTTTACTGGTGACACCATAAAAGAAGGCGATTTTTCGTCTGTAAACGGACTTAATCCTTTAAAATTACTTCCTGCTTTTTTTAATTGTACAAATTCACCTATAACCTCTTCTACTCTTGCAGCTTCAAAAACTCGGTCTATGGTACTTCTTGATATCATTCTTTAAATTATTGGAAAGTGTAGCAAATATAAGAAAGAAGTCTACTTTATAAAAAGAAAGACCTCAACTGTACATTGTAAAAGCTATGGGTACATTTTAAGTACTTGATAATAGGTTTTGCGATATGCGTTAGGGATTGGAACGACATCCTTTTTGCTTTTTTTTAGCAAAAAGATATAGTGTAAAGCCCGTTAAAACGCCCTAATAAAAATTATCGTGTAAACAATAATTCTCTGTATTTTGTTAACGGCCATAAATTATCATCTACCATGGTTTCAAGTTTATCACAATGATAACGAATTTGCTCAAAAAAAGGTTTTACCTTATTACAGTATGCTTTTGCAGAATTTAAACCCTCTAACTTATTGGCTTTTTTGCGTTCATTGATCATTTTTAAGGTTAGTGCATTAATTTCTGTAATGTGTTTAGAGATAACCATTATAAATTCTATTTGTTCTTTGGCAATTGTTTTATAATCGTCTCCAAAAATTTCTTTGAGATTTTTGGTGTTTTCTAGCAATGTATTTTGATAATTGATGGCAGTTGGCACAATATGATTTCTAGCCATATCTCCTAAAACTCTACTTTCTATCTGCAAATGCATGGTATACTCTTCTAAGCTTATTTCATAACGCGCTTGCAATTCAACAGCATTCATTACATTCATTTCTTGAAACAAATCAATTGCTGGTTTAGAAATTTTTACCCCTAAAGCTTCTGGTGTTGTTTTATTATTACTTAAACCTCGTTTTTGGGCTTCTTTTTCCCAAGCTTTACCATAACCATCACCTTCAAAACGAATATTTTTTGATGCCTTAATATACTCTCTAAGTACATTAAAAATGGCTTCATCCTTTTTTAAATTTTTACCTTCTATTAAGGCATCTACTTCTAATTTAAATTCTTTTAATTGTTTGGCAACAATAGTATTTAAAACAGTCATTGGTTTTGCACAATTGGCAGATGAACCTACTGCTCTAAACTCAAACTTATTACCTGTAAATGCAAAAGCAGAGGTTCGGTTTCTGTCTGTATTGTCTAATAAAATTTCTGGAATTTTGCCAATAATATTTAGTTTTAAATCTGTTTTTTCTTGTGGTGATAATTTTCCTTTGGTTACATTTTCTAATTCGTCTAAAACTCTAGACAACTGACTGCCAATAAATACTGATATAATTGCAGGTGGTGCTTCATTAGCTCCTAACCTATGATCGTTACTAGCAGAAGCAATCGAAGCTCTTAACAATTCTTCGTTTTCTTGTACCGCTTTTATGGTGTTTACAAAAAAGGTTAAGAATTGTAAATTTTTCATTGGTGTTTTCCCTGGACTCAACAAATTAGTTCCATTTGGGGTTGATAATGACCAATTATTATGTTTCCCAGATCCATTAATACCAACAAATGGTTTTTCATGAAAAAGCACTTTAAAATGATGACGCCTAGAAACTTTTTGCATTACATCCATTAATAAAGAGTTATGGTCTACTGCTAAATTTACTTCTTCAAAAATGGGTGCCAATTCAAACTGATTGGGTGCAACTTCATTATGTCTTGTTTTAACAGGTATACCCAACAACATACATTCTTGCTCAAGGTCTTGCATAAAACTCATGGCTCTAGTTGGTATGCTTCCAAAATAATGATCATCTAATTGCTGACCTTTTGCAGGTATATGCCCCAAAAGCGTTCTGCCTGTCATTAAAATATCTTGTCTTGAATGTGCAAGCGCTTCGTCTATTAAAAAATATTCTTGTTCCCAACCCAAAGTGGCATTTACTTTAGTTGCATTTTTATCAAAATATTTACAAACTGCAGTTGCGTGAGTATCTATGGCTTGTAAAGCTCTTAACAATGGTGTTTTATTGTCTAAAGCTTCACCAGTATAAGACACAAAAATAGTAGGTATGCACAAAGTTGTTTCGTAAATAAATGCTGGTGATGTTGGATCCCAAGCTGTATAACCTCTAGCTTCAAAGGTATTTCTGATTCCTCCATTTGGAAAACTAGAAGCATCTGGCTCTTGTTGCACAAGCTGCTCACCATCAAACTTTTCCATTGCCAAACTACCATTAATAGACTCAAAAAAAGCATCGTGTTTTTCTGCAGTTGCACCAGTTAATGGTTGAAACCAGTGTGTATAATGTGTTGCCCCTTTAGCAATTGCCCAATCTTTCATACTTACAGCAACCTGATCTGCAATTTTTCGGTCTATTCTAGTACCTTTTTCTATGGCATTCATTACACTTTCATACGCAGCTCGAGTAAGATACTGTTGCATAGCATGTTTGTTGAATACATTTTTGCCAAACAAAACTGATCTTTTTTCATTTTCTTGCACTTTTATAGCAGTTCTATTCAATATTTCTTGTAAAGCAGAAAATCTAATTGTTGACATAATATGATTTTTAAAGGGTAATTTTTATTTTTTAAACAAATATACCCTATAAAAAATAGGGATAAAATTATTTTTATTGCATTTTCAATTTTTACCCCCCTTTTTTTTTGATATCAATACAAAAAAAGCCATTTTTGTATCATTAACATCACACAACAATAAATAATTATGGCAAAAATTAAATTAGAATACATTTGGTTAGATGGGTATTATCCTACTCAAAACATGAGAAGTAAGACCAAAGTAGAAGAGCATGAAGATTTTAAAGGAACTGTTGAAGAATTAGGTATGTGGTCTTTTGATGGCTCATCAACAAAACAAGCATCAGGAGGTTCTTCTGACTGTTTATTAAAACCAGTTGCTATTTATCCAGATCCTGCAAGAATTAATGGTTACTTAGTAATGACAGAAGTTTTAAATGCAGATGGTACTCCTCACGTTTCTAATGGTAGAGCTACTATTGATGATGATGATAATGATTTCTGGTTTGGTTTTGAGCAAGAATATTTCATTATGGATAAAGCTACTCAATTACCTTTAGGTTTCCCTGTAGGTGGTTATCCTGCTCCACAAGGAATGTATTACTGTTCTGTAGGTGGTAGAAATACTCATGGTAGAGACTTAGTAGAAGAGCATGCAGATTTATGTATTGATGCTGGTTTAAACTTTGAAGGTATTAATCAAGAAGTTGCATCTGGACAATGGGAATTTCAATTGTTTGCAAAAGGAGCTAAAAAAGCTGGAGATGAAATTTGGATTGCGCGTTATTTATTAGATAGATTAACTGAAAAATACGGTTACTACATAGATTATCATCCAAAACCATTAGGTAAAGATATGGACTGGAATGGTTCTGGTATGCACGCAAACTTCTCAAACTCTATTTTAAGAGAATGTGGTTCTGCAGAGAAGTATGCTGAAATTTGTGAAGCGTTTAGACCAGTTGTAGACGAGCACATTGCTGTTTATGGTGAGTTTAATGATCAACGTTTAACAGGTTTACACGAAACTGCTGCAATTACTGATTTCTCTTGGGGAGTTTCAGATAGAGGAGCATCTATACGTATTCCAATTATCGCTGTAGAAAAAGGATATAAGGGTTGGTTAGAAGATAGAAGACCAGCTTCTAACGCAGATCCATACAAAATTGCTGCAAGAATTATTAAAACTGTTAAACCAGTTAAATAATCTTACACTTTTTTACAACATAAAAAACGCCAACAATAATTTGTTGGCGTTTTTCTTATATGAATATTATAATATTTTATTTTTCTTTTCCTGGTGGAAATCTTGAAATAATTTCTTTTACAAAAAGCTGAATTCGTTCTTGCTTTTTCTCTACGTTATCTATTTTTAAGGCTCCTGTTCCAATTCCCTGCCAAACCAATTCTTTTTTATTTTTATCTATAAAATCTACAAATAATGTACCTTCTGTATATTCACTTACATTAATATTATTGTTATTCATTCCTCCCCACATCCAAGGATTCCAACCCCAACCCCAGCCCCAACTGAAATTGTTATTCTGATTTACATTTACTTGTCTTCTCGATTTTGTGAAAAAACTAACCAACATGTCTGGATTATCAGATTTTGTAAAACCTTGTGCCAATAACTCTGTTTCTAGAGCTCTTAAAACTCGCTTTTTATCTAATGTAGAAATATCTGCTTTATCTATGCCTGTTTTGTAAAACGCAAAAGTTTTATATTGATTAAAATCTACGGCTGTATCGTAATCTGTAACTACTTTTACAGTGTTACAAGATGCTAATAGGAATACACTGAATGTTACAAGGAGGAGTTTTTTCATAATTAGGTAGTTTTTATTATTTAATTAAAATGAGCTCTCTTTCAGCAATTTACAATTAATTTTAATCAATAACTATGCCATACACTCTTGAATAAAATTCAAAAAAATCAATCCATTTGTTTACGACTATTACTTAAAAATAGTTAATTTTTTTATAAAACACACACATTAAATCGTAATCTATTTTTTAAACCTTTAAAGAATTGTAGTTTTTTTTAAGATTTTCTTAAATTGCAAGTCTAAAATCAAACATTTATTACGAATGAAACAAATACCAATATACAAACCTAAACATAAAGTACGTATTGTAACTGCAGCATCTCTTTTTGATGGACATGATGCCTCTATAAATATAATGCGTAGAATTATACAAGCTACAGGAGTTGAAGTAATACATTTAGGCCATGATAGAAGCGTTAAAGAAGTTGTAAACTGTGCCATACAAGAAGATGTAAATGCCATAGCTATAACTTCTTATCAAGGAGGTCATAACGAGTATTTTAAATATATGTTTGATTTATTAGAAGAAAAAGGAGCTGGACACATCAAAATTTTTGGTGGTGGTGGAGGCGTAATTCTGCCAGAAGAAATTAAACAATTGATGGATTATGGAATTACAAGAATTTATGCTCCTGATGATGGACGTGAGTTAGGTTTACAAGGAATGATAAATGATTTGGTAAAGAAGGCTGAAGAATCCCATCCTTACCCTCCCAAAGGGAAGGGAAATGCCTCCCTTAATCCCTCCAAAGGAGGGAAACACTCAAATGGGAAAGTTTGTAATGAAGATGGAGATTGGTTGTTGGAATTAGGTGATGAGAAAGTTTTAGAAAACTTAAAAAATAAAGATGTAAACACAATTGCAAGATTAATTTCATTAGCAGAAAATAATCAAACAGCTTTCGCAAAGATTTTCAAGAAAGATTGGAACTCCTCCCCTTTGGGGAAATTAAAAGGGGCTTCACCCGTTCTTGGAATTACAGGAACTGGTGGTTCTGGAAAATCGTCTTTAGTAGATGAATTAGTCCGTAGATTTTTAATTGATTTTCCTAAAAAAACAATCGGAATTATTTCTGTAGATCCATCCAAAAGAAAAACGGGTGGTGCTTTATTAGGAGATAGAATTAGAATGAACGCAATCAATAACGAACGTGTTTATATGCGTTCTTTAGCAACGCGTCAATCTAACTTAGCATTATCTAAACATGTAAACGAGGCTATTGAAGTTTTAAAAGCAGCTGAATTTGATTTAATCATCTTAGAAACTTCTGGTATTGGACAATCTGATACCGAAATTATAGAACATTCTGATGCTGCTTTATATGTAATGACCCCTGAGTTTGGTGCTGCAACACAATTGGAAAAAATTGATATGTTGGATTTTGCAGACTTGGTAGCCATTAATAAATTTGATAAGAGGGGCGCTTTAGATGCTTTACGTGATGTAAAAAAACAATACATGCGTAACAACAATTTGTGGCATATTCATATGGATGAACTCCCTGTTTTTGGTACAATTGCCTCACAATTTAATGATCCAGGAATGAATGCGTTGTATAAAGCAATTATGGATAAATTGGTTGAAAAAACGGAAGTAGATTTAAAATCAGCAATGGAAATTACTAGAGAAATGTCTGAAAAAATTTATGTGATTCCGCCAAGAAGAGTACGTTATTTATCTGAAATTGCAGAAAGCAATAGAAGTTATGATCTAGATGTAACGCATCAAGTTGCAGTTGCTCAAAAATTATATGGAATTTATCAAACAATACTGTCTGTCATTGCGATTGAAACGAAGCAATCTTTTCTTGTAAAATCTGGATTAGATTCTGATGAGATCCTGAAACAAGTTCAGGATGACAATCAACAATTTGTTAAATTGTTGCTTGCACAATTCGAAAAAGTAAAACTCAACTTAAACCCCTACAACTGGGAAATCATTTTAAATTGGCAAGAAAAGGTTCAGAAATATAAAAATCCTATTTACACATTTAAAGTTCGTGACAAAGAAATCAAAATTGAAACGCACAGCGAGTCTTTATCTCATCAACAAATACCAAAAATTGCGTTACCAAAATACCAAGCTTGGGGAGATTTGTTACAATGGAATCTACAAGAAAATGTGCCTGGAGAATTCCCTTACACATCAGGATTATATCCTTTTAAAAGAACGGGCGAAGACCCAACAAGAATGTTTGCTGGCGAAGGTGGACCAGAAAGAACCAACAGACGTTTTCATTATGTGAGTTTAGGAATGGATGCAAAACGTTTATCTACCGCTTTTGATTCTGTTACTTTATATGGAAATGATCCTGGACACAGACCAGATATTTATGGAAAAATAGGTAATGCAGGCGTTTCTATTTGTTGTTTAGACGATGCCAAAAAATTGTATTCTGGTTTCGATTTAAGTCATGCAATGACTTCGGTTTCTATGACCATTAATGGCCCAGCACCCATGTTGTTAGGTTTTTTTATGAATGCTGCTATTGATCAAAATTGTGAGAAATACATCAAAGCAAATCAATTAGAAGATACAGTGGAAGCAAAACTATCATCCATTTATGACGATAATGGTTTAGATAGACCACAATATTATGGGCAATTACCAGAAGGCAATAATGGTTTAGGGTTGCTACTTCTTGGCATTACTGGTGATATGGTTTTACCTACTGAGGTGTATCAACAAATAAAAAAAGATACTTTAGCCCAAGTTAGAGGAACTGTACAAGCTGATATTTTAAAAGAAGATCAAGCACAAAATACCTGTATTTTTTCTACAGAATTTGCCTTGCGATTAATGGGAGATGTGCAAGAATATTTTATCAAAAAGCAAGTGCGCAATTTTTATTCGGTTTCTATTTCTGGATATCATATTGCTGAAGCTGGTGCAAATCCGATTACACAATTGGCATTAACTTTAGCTAATGGGTTTACCTATGTGGAGTACTATTTAAGTCGTGGAATGGACATCAATAAATTTGGCCCGAATTTATCGTTTTTCTTTTCTAACGGAATTGATCCTGAATATGCTGTAATTGGTAGAGTTGCTCGTAAAATTTGGGCAAAAGCGATGAAAAACAAATACGGAGCCAATTCGAGAGCACAAATGTTAAAATATCATATTCAGACTTCTGGACGTTCTTTACACGCGCAAGAAATTGATTTTAATGATATTAGAACAACCTTGCAAGCCTTGTATGCCATTTATGATAATTGTAATTCTCTGCATACAAATGCTTATGATGAAGCCATTACAACTCCTACAGAAGAATCTGTAAGAAGAGCCATGGCAATTCAATTAATCATTAATAAAGAACTTGGTTTGGCGAAAAACGAAAACCCAATTCAAGGTGCTTTTATTATTGAAGAATTAACGGATTTGGCAGAAGCTGCAGTTTTAGAAGAGTTTGATAGAATTACGGAAAGAGGTGGTGTTTTAGGTGCAATGGAAACCATGTATCAACGTTCTAAAATTCAGGAAGAAAGTTTGTATTATGAGACTTTAAAACACAATGGAGATTTTCCTATTATTGGTGTAAACACGTTTTTGAGTTCTAAAGGTTCGCCTACAGTTTTACCTGCAGAAGTGATTCGCGCTACTGAAACAGAAAAGCAATATCAAATTAAAACAAAAGAAAATCTCCATGAGACACATCAAAATGTAGCTGAACATCAATTGAAAACTTTACAAGAAGCTGCTATTCAGAACGAAAATTTGTTTGATAAACTGATGGAAGCCACAAAAGTGTGTTCTTTAGGACAAATTACTGAAGCTTTATTTAAAGTTGGTGGGCAGTATCGTAGAAATATGTAAAAGGCATTGCCTTTATAGATTTTGTATGACTAGCTTATTACAGTAGAGTTAGAAATGTCATCTAACTCAAATTGAATAGTTTGCATATTTTTTGATAAAATAATTTATAAAATCAGATCTTTCAGGTTTTTAAAACCTGAAAGATCTTCACATAACAATTGCTATTCTAAATAAACACTTGTTTCATCAATTTAAATAAGCCACAAAAGTTTGTTCTTTAGGGTAAATTACTGATGATTTGTTTAAAGTTGGGGGCAGTATAGACGAAATATGTAAAAGACAATGCCTTAATATAATTATAAAAATCCACACAAATTGTGCGGATTTTAAGTTTTTGAGAATCAAAAAAAATTAAGCTAATTCTTTTTTCAATTTCATATTATTCTCTTTACTCGCTTTTCTACCTTTTAAAAAGAAAAGTATAAAAGCAATCATAACTATACCTAAGTAAATAGAGAAGCCTCCTATTTTTCCACTTAAAACTTCAACCATATCTTTATAACCAATTAAGTCATAAATTTTTATAATTCTTAAAGCAAACCCTATATTTAATAGATAAAATCCTATTTTAAAGAGTTTGTTGGTTGCCATAGCAATTTCCTCTTTTTGGTTAAAAATGTCCAACATAAAAATTTTACTATTCTTAAATAATTGTTGAGAAACCAAAGTTGTTAAACCAATTGCGATTGGTAAATAAATAATGTAAGCGATTAATTCTAATGAAGTGTTCATAATTATTGATTTTTAAGGTGTTTGTGAATGATATATACTGTATAAATATTTATAAAGTGAAGTGTTGCAATGATGAGCAAGATAAAACTCAATCTTTGCGAAATTTCTAAAATTGCGGTTACTATATTTTTTATGTTTTTAATTGAATTCAATGTCCATATAGCCAAACCAATATTCAATAAATAATATGCGATTCTTAGTAGTTTGTTGATGCCATTTCCAAAATTAATGTCATTTGGAAAATAACTTAAAATATATACTTTTCCGTTTTTATAGCAGACATTACCAACGTAAATCACGATTAAAATAGAGATTAAAATGTATGCTATGTATGTGATTTGATTCATAATTCTTGTTTGATTGATTCAATAATATAAGTCCAAAAAAATGCGAGGATAATTGGACTTAATCCATAAATAACTTCAAAAACCAATTGTTTAAATGAAATTTTAAATAATTCAAACAAAAAGAAATAACTTAAAAAATACATTGAAACAAGAGATATGTATGTTATAGTATTGGTTACTTGTTTTTTTGATATCCTTTTGAACAGAAATAGAGTTATGAAGAAAGAAGTTAGTTGACAAATTCCGAGTATAAACCCTGCATATGCTGAGATTACAAAAAAATCATTGTTAAATAGAGATATAACCAAGAATATCATAAAGTATGTCATGATTACTCTATTAATCCATTTCATAAGTGTAATTATATTTTTCATAAGTTTTGATTTTTATTAATATAATGTTGCTTCTGAAAAACAAAGCAGATATACACAAGGTAAACAGCAAGCAGGAATGGGATTGGTGCAATTAATTCAGCTAAAAATTCAAAACTATTTGGCAAAACTGAAATTATTAGAAAAAAAATCACACATCCAAAAATGATAAGAAAGTAAATGGATAATAATTTTTGATTTTTATCACTGATTTTATTTCTTTTAGTCACAAAATATAAAGCAGTTATCACTTGAATAATAGCTAAAGGAACTATTGTTATAATAAGAAATAATGGATTTATAAAAGCTGAAATAATTACTAATATTAGTATTATCAAATTTGTATAATAAATTAATTTCATATTTATATTTTTAAAACTTTCAGAAATTATTGAAAGTTTATATTTAAATTTTTTTACTTTTTTATAACTTTAGTAAAGTTAGATAATAACCAATGTTCATCCGCTTTTATAGCTTTGTCTAAAATGTTATTTACGGTTGTAGTTACTTTAGATAAATCACCTAATACCTTTTTAAACTCATGCCCTTCTTCAGTATCATCATCTATTTCTTGTAAATCTGCTAATACTTTTAAAACAGGTTCTATTTCTCGTTTTTTACGTTCTTTCGTAATTTGTTTAAACAGTTCCCACATATCTTTATTAGCAACAAAAAACTCTTTACGCTCGCCTACTACAAATTTTTTTTGCACAATTCCCCAATCAATCAAAGCACGAACGTTCATATTTACATTACCTCTAGAAATTTGCAACGTTTCCATTATATCTTCAGCAGACATTGGCTTAGTAGATACCAATAACAACGCATGCACTTGTGCCATGGTTTTATTAATTCCCCAAGAAGTTGCTAAGCTCCCCCAAGTATGAATGTATTTTAATTTTGCATCCTCTAATTTCATAAGACAAATATACAGTTTATTTTTATACTTTCAATAATTATTGAAAGTAAAATAATTTTAAATATTTTCTATCTAAAAAATCGTTCAGTTATATTTGTACAAAACATATTTAATGAAAAAATTAATACTAGCATTTGTTTTAGCCAGCGTTTTATCGTGCGCAAATGACGATATAGCAGACTATACAGCACAAAACGAAACCGATATTCAAACTTATCTGAATGATAATAATTTAAACTTTCAAAAAACAGGTACTGGCTTGTATTACACTATCAATACAGTAGGTAGTGGTGTTTACCCAACCTTTAACTCTAATGTTACTGTGGGTTATAAAGGTTATTTATTAGACGAAACTATTTTTAATCAATCTTCAGAAGCTACCTTTAATGTAAGTGGTGTAGTACCTGGTTTTGCAGAAGCTGTACGTTTGTTAAAAGCTGGTGGTAGTGGTACTTTTATTTTACCTTCTAGATTAGGGTATGGCAACACAGGTTCTGGCAGTATACAACCAGGTGCTGTTATTGTATTTGATATTAATTTAATAAGTGTAAATTAAGCTGTAAAACAACACCACAATTTTGTATAATTTTATAAAATATTTACCATGAAAATTTTAGGAATAGGCTCTAGAATAGCACACGCAAGCCTTGGTTTGGGTGTAATTACCAATGTTACTAGTAAACATTATTGGGTTACTTTTATAGAAAACGGATTAGAAACTATTGCTATTGATAGCGAATTTGAAGTTATTGAAGCAGTTGAAGACGATGTAGATACTGTTAGTTTTTATGAGGTTGAAAAATCTTTGAAAAACTTACTCCAAAAATGGTCTGACGTTACCGAAATTTCGCCTATTGCAGATCGATGGAAAAAAGGAACGCTAATTTTAAGGCCTGCAGACCAAAATTTGGCAGATAAAGAGATTCCTATTGATACCTTTTTTCATAAAATTGTAATGGTTAGAGATCGCATTCGGGTGATGGAGCAAAAAATAAACTCAAGTAAAACTTTAGACGATCAAGATAAAATTGATTTGCAACAATACATCACCAGAATTTATGGAAGTTTAACCACATTTAATGTGTTGTTTAAATTAAAAGCAGATAATTTTGTAGGTGCTAGGTCTAAGTAAACTTTTAGTTATTACGAATGAGGTACGAATAGAGTAATCTAGCAACTTTATTATTGAGATTTCTCCACAAGGTCGAAATGACAAAAAAAGGTTGAAATGACAGCAACTAGTGTCATTTCGAGCGAAACGAAGTGTAGTCGAGAAATCTA
The DNA here is from genome assembly GCF_044595335.1 of Polaribacter sp. R77954. GTDB lineage: Bacteria > Bacteroidota > Bacteroidia > Flavobacteriales > Flavobacteriaceae > Polaribacter. The sequence continues at coordinate 3,255,393 of NZ_CP138992.1, read as the reverse complement.
TAAATTAGATAAAGATTTCTCCATAAATTCGAAATGACAAAGTGGATTTGAAATGACAGCAACTAGTGTTATTTTAAACATTACTGAGATAAAATAAATTTTTATTGAAGGTATAAAGTCGTAAAATCTAAAAAGAAGATTGCAAAGTTTGTCGTTAATTCATCAACTGCTGTTGTTCATTTTTAATTATCTTAGTTGAAATTCTAAATTCATCAAAATGACACCATTAAAAAAAGAAGATATAAGTCAAGAAGTCTTTGATTTATACGATGATTACGCACACAACAAACTTACAAGAAAACAATTTTTAGAAAAACTTTCTTTATACGCAGTTGGCGCTATTACCTTGCCTGCTTTATTGAGCTTTGTATCTCCAAATTATATCGATTCTATCACTGTTCAGGATGATGATCCTAGAATAGATGCTAAAATGATTACTTATGATTCTCCCAAAGGCGGATTAAAAATTGATGGTTTACTTTCTATGCCAAAAGAAACAAAAGGCAAGCTTCCTGGAGTTATAGTTGTTCATGAAAACAGAGGTTTAAATCCGTATATAAAAGATGTAGGCAAAAGAACAGCTTTAGAAGGTTTTGTTTCATTAGCTCCAGATGCTTTAACACCTTTAGGAGGTTATCCTGGTAATGATGATGAAGGTAGAGCAATGCAAAGAAAAAGAGATCGTCTAGAAATGTTAGAAGACTTTATTGCTGCTTATAATTATGTGAAAAATCATAAAAATTGTACTGGTAAAGTAGGTGTTGTTGGTTTTTGTTTTGGAGGATGGATTTCTAATATGATGGCTGTGCAAGTATCAGATTTAGGTGCTGCAGTACCTTATTATGGTAGACAACCTGATGATGAAATGGCTGCACAAATAAAAGCACCTTTATTATTACAATATGGCGAATTAGACAAAAGAGTAAATGCGGGTTGGCCAGCTTTTGAGAAAGTTTTAAAAGCCAATAACATACCACATACTGCTCATTTTTATCCGAATGCAAATCACGGATTTCACAACAATACCACACCAAGATTTGATAAAGCAGCTGCAGATTTATCTTGGAAAAGAACTATTGATTTCTTTAATAAATATTTAAAGGCATAAAGCTAATTATTAGCTAACAGTTGTTTAACAATTTACAGTATTTTATTTTCTAAATATTGCTAAAATTATATTTAGAAAATAAAATAGTTGTGTAAAAATTATTACTAAACCAGTTAAGACAAAGAGTGCATTTAATGTTGACAAACTATTGTCATTAAAGAAATATGGCGTTATAAATAAGATCATTAAACCACCAATGGTTAAAATACTATGAATCCAAATTAACCATATAGAAAGTCGTTTTTCTAATTTTATCATCAACCAATATCCAAATCCTATTACTAGAAAAATCATAGAGATAAAACTACTTAAATGGTATTTAGAAAACACATAATAACTATCGTGAATACTAATATCTAAAGCTCTATCATCAAAAAAAACGATTAACAGAATTACTGGTATTAAAAGCCAAAAAAGTAAATAATGATTTCTAACTAAATTATTCATCTAAATTAATTTACCTAGGCACTCTAATTTCAGCACCAAAAAACAGAGCATTTAAAAACAGTTTATTTGTTCCATACCAAGCTCCTCTAAAATTAGGGTTATCAGCAAACATAACAGCTCTACCTCTACCTAAAGGACTTACCAATAAAGATGCAGAAGGTTTAATAAAATTATCTAAGTTATTTTTAGATACAAAGCCATCTATATGTGGGTTTTCTGTATATTTTGCTACTGTTGCATAAGCACTTTTACTTGGGGCTAAAAACACCATATTGTTTTTATACACCGGCAATTTAGAGGATCTGTATCCAAATCCTAAAGGATGAGTTACATCTAAATCTACCTCAAAAATAGCTCCTCCTACTCTTTCTTTTCCAGCATTTTCTGAAGCATCTACATAAGGCATTCTTTTGGTTTCTTTTTTGTCTTTATCTTTAGATTTTGGTTTTTTGGTTAAACTTTCTTTCACCATTTTTTTATCAATTAACCATTTAGAACCACCAGCAATTGTAATTAAAGTATTTCCTTTGGCTGCCCAATCTTTTAATTTATTTCTTTGGATGGAATCTAACTCATTATAACTTCCAGAAACCATCACCAAAGTATTGTATTTGTCTAAATTGGCTCTTCTATAGTTGCTCATTCTAATTTTGGTAATTGGCATATGAATTCTAGTATCTAACAAATGCCAAACCTCACCAGCTTCGTAAGAATTAGTTCCTTCACCAATTAACATAGCCACTTTAGGTTTTTCTAAAGCTCTAAAATTATTACTTCCTAAGTCAATTCCTTTTAAACTAAATCCGCTGTTTGTTCCAAAAACAGGAATTTCAAATTTTTCTTGCGCTTCAGTTATAATCTTAAAAACTTCGTCAGTAGATTTTTTTTGTTTACTTACAGGAATCAATAAACTACCATAATTAAAACTTTTATCACCTTCTGATGTAGTAATTGAAAATGGTTTAAATGCAGCTGCAACAGTTAATCCTTTGCTTTGCAAATAATATAATGCTGCTGGTGTATTGTAATCATCCCAATCAATTATATAAGCATAATTTGTTTTTTTTATTTTTGGGTTTTGAATTAAATTTTCTGTTGATGTAATTTCTGTTCCTAAGTTTATCGATTTTTTACCTTGGTATTTTATATTGTAAAAATTGGCTAAACTCCAAGCTGAAGCATCATAAAAAACACTATCTCTATACTTGCTATACGTTTCGAACATGGTTTGCACCATTCTGTGTTGTGGCTGTTTTAAAGGAACTGTATACGTACCTCCATTTTTGTACACTTTAATTTTATGCGTTAACAATTGTTCTATAAAATCTTTGGCTCTATTTTTATCATATTTTTCTTGAAACTCATAGCCAGCCAAACCAGATTTTGCTTTTTGGGTAACTGCAGATTTAAAAAAGTCTTGTTGATATTTTCTTAAAAAAGCTTTGTTTTCTACTGCCGCTTTTATGGTTGCAAACGTAGATATGTATTGATTTCTGATGGTAAACGAAAACGTAATTTTTCCATAATCTGTATCTTGAATATGACCTCTAGAACTTGCTTGCTCAAACAACAAAGCCAAACCTCCTTGTAAATCTGGATACGAAGAACCATAACCAGGATACGTACCATCAAAAGATTCTTTGGTATAATATAAAGAACCAACTTTGTCTAAAGCATTTGCAAAATAAGGCGCAAATAAATTGTTTAAATCCTCATAATTTTCTTTTGGCATAATAGGATCCCAAGAACCAATGGGTTTCATTGGCTCAAAAAAGTGATGACTATTTGTGCCCATTTCGTGAAAATCGGTCACCACATTTGGATACCAAGAATGCATCCATTTTAATTTTGCTTTACTCTCTGGATGCACAGCCAACAACCAATCTCTATTCAAATCAAACCAATAATGATTTGTTCTTCCTCTAGGCCACGCTTCTGTATGTTCTGCATCAATATTATCAGAAACTAAATTTTTGGCTTGATATTGATTTGCCCATTGTGTGTGCCTATCTCTTCCATCAGGATTAATAGTCGGATCTATAAAAATTACCGATTTTTCTAAATAATTTAAAACCTCTGGGTCGTTAGAAGCTACCAAAGTATATGCTGCAAGTAAAGCTGCTTCAGAACTCGAAGGCTCATTTCCATGCACATTATACCCTAATTGAATAATTACAGGAACATCATCATAATTTTTAACATTAACTTCTGTATCTACAAATTTTAAATGTTCTGATTTTATACTGGCTAAATTTTCTAAATTTTTAGGTGATGAAACTGCAAACATGACCAGTTTTCTTTTTTCGTGTGTTTTTCCATAAATTTCTATGGATGCTCTATCTGAAACTTCAGCCAATTTTGTAAGATAATCCACAATTAAATCGTGCCTTGTGTGGTGTTCTCCAATTCCATATCCTAAAAATTCTTCTGGAGTAGGAATTTCGGAATTAAAAGGGGCTTTATCTTTAAAATAATAATCTTGGGCCACTAAATTTTGGAATAAAACAAAAGTAAATAGAAAAGCAAAAAGGTGTTTGATAGATTTCATAAGACTGCAATAGGTTAGTTGCACTAAAATAATAATTAATTGCGAACGGTTGTTTTATTTAACATTCAAAATATTAGTTTACATTTGATTTTTATTTTTTTTGATGAAAAACAAATCACTTATCAATAAAGAGCTCGAAGATTTTTACAACAAAGCTTCCGAAGAAACTCGACTAGAAAAAGGAATGGGTATTTTTGAGTTTGAACGCATTAAAGAACTTATAAAACAGCACATTTCTAAACCAAATAGTACCATAATTGATGTTGGTGGTGGCACAGGAAAATACTCAGAATGGTTAGCGCAACAAAATCATAAAGTACACTTAATAGAACCTGTTGCAAAACATATAAAATTAGCCGAAAAAAGAGCAAAAAAACTAAAAAATTCATTTTCGGTTACCAAAGGAATTGCTCAGAAATTACCTTATAAAAATGATACTGCAGATTTGGTGATTTTACATGGTCCTTTGTATCATTTACAAAAAAGAGAAGATAGAATTGCTGCCATAAATGAAGCAAAACGAGTTTTAAAAAAAGGCGGAATTATTTTAGGTTTTGCCATAAACGCAACTGCTTCTACTGTTGTGGGTTTATTGAATGGAATGATTCACGCTAACTCATTTTTTGAAATGTGTAAAGAAGAATTGACCTCAGGAATTCATAATGCTCCAAAAGATTTTCCTTTTTTATTGGCAGATGCATTTTATCATAAACCACAAGATTTAAAAGCTGAGTTTTTAGAACAAGATTTAAAATTCATCAACTTATTTGCTGTAGAAGGCATGATTTGGTTAGACAACGAATATTTTGCAAATATGCTCGATAAAAAGAAATCGAAAACCTTAAAAGGGTTGCAAACCCTTACTCAAAATGATGAATATCTATTGCCTTTTAGTCCACATATGATGATTGCAGTTCAGAAGTAAAAGCCATTTTGTATATTTGTTAAACTGATTCCTTTATAAAATAAATCTAATTTTATTGCATGATAAAACAATATGAAAATACGTTAAGACAATTAATTATTGATGTTCTTGGTGATGCTGATAAAAGCGATTATAATATTTCTAAAGAAATATCAGAAAAATGGTTTGCAAAAAGAAGCAATGCCAAAAAGAATAATGATGGCTTTTTATTTGAAAAAAGAATTATTTTCTATGCCGATTTCGAAGATTTAGCTTTAGTTATAGAACAAAACTGGAAAGAATTCTTACCTGTTTTGTTTGATAAAAAAAGGTTTCAAGTATTTTTTAAAGAAGTTGGGCAATTTAGAAAAACCATCAATAGTGGCAATAACTTGATACAAAGCCAAGAGAATTTACTTTCTGGTATTGTAATGGATTTAAAAAATGCCATTACCATTTACCATAATAAAGAAAATTTAGTTGATGATTATTTTATCTCTATTCAAAAAATCTCTGATAATCTTGGTAATTCTTGGTCAAAATCTGACGCAAATCAAAAGAAAAAACCAGTTCTAAAAGTTGGTGATGATTACGAGTTATTAGTAGAAGCCAATGATCCTAAAGACAGAAAAATTGAATACCAGTTGGCACATTTTACGGGTAAATTAAAGCTAAAACAAGATTCTAATCGTTTTCATTTTAAAATTGATAAAGCGTTTATTGGCCAAAACACCATGCTAATTGTAAAAGCTTTTACTACGGATGCTGATTATGTAAACGAAAGTATTTTAAAAATTTATGTAACGGTTTTACCTGAGTAAAAAACTACCTCCTCTTATTTTTAGGCGCTCTACTTACTTTTTTCTTTCTTCTGTTAAATGGCACAGCATCATCAAATGTATTTTTAGCAGCTTTTGCTTTTTTGTTTTTTTGCCAAGAATTGTTTTCTGGTAATAGTACTTTTAGCAAATCTTGTCTACCTACTTTGTTTAAAGTGTTTTTAATCCAATCTTTATTTTCTTTTTTATACCAAAAGAAAAATTTATGCTGATCTTCTTTCTCCTTTTTTGTCTTCGGAGTTTTGGTTGGTTTTAAAGTATAAGGATGATATCCTGAATAATAAATTACAGTTGCAACCGTCATTGGCGTTGGTGTAAACCCTTGCACTTGTTCTAACTGAAAGCCCATATTTTTAGTTTCAGCAGCCAAATTAGCCATATCTTCTACTTCACTTGCTGGGTGACTAGAAATAAAATAAGGAATCAATTGTAGGTTTAATTTCTTCTTGATATTTATTCTGTCAAAACGCTCTTTAAATTTATGAAAATAAGTAAAAGAAGGTTTACGCATCAACTTTAAAACTGGGTCAGAAGTATGTTCTGGAGCAACTTTTAATCGTCCAGAAACGTGTTTGGTCATTACCTCTTCTGTATAAGCATCCAATTCTTTTGGGTCTGCATTTTTGTTGAATTCTGGCACTAACATATCATGACGAATTCCACTACCAATAAAAGATTTTTTTATCTTTGGATGTTTATCAACTGCCTGATACAAATCTGTTAATGGCTTGTGAGACGTATCTAAATTAGAACAAATTACAGGCGATATACAAGAAGGTGCCACACACTTGTCGCAAATTTCTTGTACTTTACCTTTCATCTTGTACATATTTGCAGAAGGCCCACCAATATCAGATAAGTATCCTTTAAAATCGGGCATGTTTGCAACCTTATCTACTTCTTTTAAAACAGATTCTTGACTTCTACTGGCAATAAATTTTCCTTGATGCGCAGAAATTGTACAAAAGCTACATCCACCAAAACATCCTCTGTGAATGTTTATGGAAAACTTAATCATTTCAAACGCAGGTATTGGCCCACGTTTATCATATTTTGGGTGAGGCAATCTTGTGTAAGGCAAATCAAAAGAACCATCTATTTCTGCTTCTGTCATTGTTGGAAAAGGTGGATTAATCACCAACATTTTTCCTTTAACTTCTTGTAAAATTCTTCTTGCCTTTAATTTATTTGATTCTTGCTCAATCACTTTAAAATTAGACGCAAAGGTTTTTTTATCTTTTAAGCAGGCTTCGTGAGAGTTAATGGTTACATCTTCCCAATCTTTAACTACAGGAATTTTTTCTTCCTTTTGATGAATTAAAACAGCGGTTTGTTTGATGTTTTTTAAACTAGAAAACGGAACGCCTTTTTGCAATAAAGTTACAATTTCACGCAAAGGCTGCTCACCCATTCCATAAACTAGCATATCAGCCTTCGAGGTTTCTAAAATAGTAGGTAACAATTTGTCAGACCAATAATCATAGTGGGTTACTCTTCTTAACGAGGCTTCTATACCACCAATTAAAACGGGTACGTCTGGAAATTTATCTTTTAATATTTTAGAATAAACAGATGTTGCATAATCGGGTCTAAAACCTTTATCTCCATTTGGAGTATAGGCATCTTTATCTCGCCTTTTTTTACTCGCAGTATAATTGGAAACCATAGGATCCATACAACCACCTGTGCAGCCAAAAAACAAACTTGGTTTTCCTAGTTTCTCAAAATCTTGTAGATTATCGTTTACACTAGGTTGAGGAACAATGGCTACTTTTAAACCGTAACTTTCTAAAATTCGCCCAATAACAGCAGGACCAAAAGAAGGATGGTCTACATACGCATCTCCACTAAATAGAATTACATCTAACTGTTCCCAACCACGTATTTTAACTTCTCTGTTTGTAGTTGGTAACCAATCTGTTAGTTGATGTTTTTTTGTCTGCTGCATAGTTTGCAAAAATAAGGGATTTAAAATTCTAAACAAGATGCTTTTATTGATAAAATCTATAGCTGCCAAAGTTTTGTTAAATAACTGATTCAATTGATGAAATCTGATATTTTTGTAGAAATCTATTTATTTTATTTATGAAAAAAATACTATTCTTTGCAATAACTATTGCATTTTTGGGCAGTTGTGCCACTACTAACATCAGTAAAAAAGACAAAACGATACAGGTAGCTATAGACTTGAACACTATAGTTGATGACAAAGTAAAAGTAGAAATAAACCCAGGGAAATTTACAGAAAAAAGCATTGTATATCAAATCCCTGCCATTGTTCCTGGCACATATGCAATGAGTAATTATGGGCAATTTGTATCGGATATTAAGGCATTTGATTATGATGGAAATGAACTTGAAATTAGCAAATTAGACCCAAATTCTTGGCAAATTAATGATGCCACAAAATTAGATAAAATCTCTTATTGGGTTGATGATACTTTTGATTCTGAAGTAAAACATGGCATTTATGTTATGGCTGGTACAAATATTGAAGCCGGAAAAAACTTCTTTTTAAACTTACCTGGTTTTGTAGGTTATTTTAAAGGCAATAAAGAAAATCCTTATAGTTTAACCATTACGCATCCTGCTGATTTATATGAGACGTCGTCTTTAATCAACAAAAACACCACAAAAGAAGACAATACAAAAGATGTATTTTTTGCTTCTAGATATGATGAAATATCAGACAATCCTATTATGTATGCGCCATTAAATACGGTAAATTTTACTGTAAATGGAGTTGATGTTTCTATGGCTGTGTACTCACCAAATAATGTACATAATGCAAAAGATATGGAAGCCGATTTAAAGAAAATGGTAGAAGCGCAAACCAATTTCTTAGAAGGTTTTTCAACTACAGACGAGTATAATATTTTGGTATATTTATTTGATCCAAAAGTATACAATTGGCAAAGTTTTGGTGCTTTAGAACATTTATCGTCAACAACAGTGGTTTTTCCTGAAACGTATAGTAAAGAGCAATTGGCAAACGGAATGATTAACGGTACAGTTTCTCACGAGTTTTTTCATATTGTAACCCCATTGTCTGTGCATTCAGAAGAGATTCATTCTTTTGATTTTAACACCCCAAACATGTCTCAACATTTATGGATGTATGAAGGAATTACAGAATATTTCGCCAACTTGTTTCAAGTAAATCAAGGTTTAATTTCTGAGCAAGATTTTATTGATGAAATGAAAGGCAAAATTGCTAGCTCTTTGCGTTATAATGATACCATGTCTTTTACTAAAATGAGTAAAAACATCTTAGAAGATAAGTACGCCAAAAATTATGGAAACGTTTATCAAAAAGGTGCTTTAATTGGTATGTCTTTAGATATTTTATTACGAGAAGAAAGCAAAGGTGCTTATGGAGTGCGTAATTTAATGAAAGATTTATCTGTAAAATTCGGAAAAACCAAACCTTTTAAAGATGATGAAATTTTAGCGGAAATTGTAGCGATGACTTACCCTTCTATTGGTACTTTTTTCGACAAACATTTAACAGGTAATGTTGCCATTGATTATAATGCCCTATTGGCTAAAGTTGGAGTAGTAAAACAATCTAAAACTATAGACGCTGGTTACTTTTTAGATAGTAATAGACAAATCTTTTTATCTGTAAACCAAGAACAAAAAATCTTTTTTATCGACAGAAAAAATACGGCTTTAGCTGCTTTAGGCGTACAATCTGGTGATGTTTTAAAATCTGTAAATGGTACAGATGTAAACTTGCAAAACATTAGAACTTTTATTGGGCAATCTTTTCAATGGAAAGAAGGTGATACAATTACTTTTGAAGTGATTAGAAATGGAGAAACTTTAAAGTTAGAAGGTGATTTTGTAAAAGGAACTACAGAAGTTGAAAATTTGGTTATTGAAGAATTACCGGAAACAGATGCTAAGAAAAAATTAAGAGATGCTTGGTTAAAAGCGTTGTAATTTGGTTTCTTTTATAAGTCAAAAAGGTTCTCAAAATGAGAGCCTTTTTTGTTGGACTATCATTTCGACCTTGTGGAGAAATCTATTAATTTTTAAGAGATTTCTCAATTCCATTTTATTCCATTCGAAATCACAGCTTAACGAACCTGCTCTACAATTTTAACAGCCTCAATAGCCTCTTTAACATCATGCACACGTAAAATATTTGCCCCATTTAATAAAGCAATGGTATTGGCTGATGTGGTTGCATTCAAAGCCTCTTGTGCAGAAATATCTAAGGTTTTATATAACATTGATTTTCGAGAAACGCCAGCTAAAATTGGCGCGTCTAAACTTTTAAAAAGTGCTAAATTCTTTAATATTTCATAATTATGAGCAATTGTTTTTCCAAATCCAAAACCAACATCAATAATTAGATCGTTTAACTTTAGTTGATGCAGCTCAAAAATTTGTTTGGCAAAAAATGAAATGATGTCTTTTACAACATCATCATATACAGGGTTCTTTTGCATATTTTGTGGTGTGCCTAACATGTGCATTAAAATATAAGGCACTTGCAAATTGGCAACTGTTGCAAACATTTTATCGTCCATATTTCCACCAGAAATATCGTTGATTATTGCTGCACCTGCATGTACAGTTCCACTAGCTATTTTACTTCTAAACGTATCTACAGAAATTATAATTTCTGGAAAGTTTTGAATAAGCAAATCAATTACAGGTAGTATTCTTTTTAGTTCTTCATCTTCAGAAATATGAGCTGCTCCTGGTCTTGAAGAATAGGCACCAACATCAATAAAAGTTGCGCCTTCTGTAAGCATTTTTTCTACTTGATGTAAAATAGCAGTTTCGTCTTTGTATTTGCCTCCATCATAAAAAGAATCTGGAGTAATATTTAAAATTCCCATCACTTTTGGTGATGATACATCTACTAAGGTTCCTTTGCAATTAATTGTCATTATTGTACTACTTTGTTAATTACGTGACTTACTTTTTGCGGTTGATAGGCATTCATTTTTTGCATTAAATCATCTACAGAATTGCCAACAATCAACAATTTTTTATTAGCTTCTTTTACATAACCTTCTACTACCATTTTATCAATTTGTGCCAAAATAGCATCAAAAAACCCGTTGATATTTAAGAGTCCTACTGGTTTTTGTTCAATGTGCAATTGATTTAAAGTAAGTGCTTCAAAAAGTTCATCTAAAGTTCCAAATCCGCCAGGTAAAGTAATATAACCATCAATTAATTTACTCATAATTACTTTACGTTCGCTCATTTTTTTACAGACAATCATTTCTTCTACACCAGCATGTACCACTTCTTCTTTCTCTAATAATTTAGGGATCACCCCAATTACCTCACCTTTTTTAGCCAAAATAGTATCTGCTAAAATTCCCATCATTCCTATTTTTCCACCTCCATACACCAAACCCATATTGTGTTTTGCAAAATAATTTCCAAGTTCGATAGCTGCATCTTTATAAACAGCATTAAATCCTAAACTCGAACCACAGAAAACAACAATTCTTTTCATAACATACCTTTGATAATTTCATTGTAAAAATAAATGAAAAGGGTATAAGATTTACTACTTTTGAAAAAATTCTTTTTTAGAACGATGCAAGATACCTCGAAACAATACGATGCTGTAATAGATGACTGTAGGAGTTTATTCATAAAAAAAATGTCTGATTATGGTGCTGCTTGGCGCATTTTACGTTTACCATCATTAACCGATCAAATTTTTATAAAAGCGCAAAGAATTCGTCAGTTACAAGAAAATGAAATTCGTAAAGTTGATGAAGGTGAAAAATCGGAATTTATTGGCATTATCAATTACTCAATTATGGCGTTAATTCAGTTAGAAAAAGGTGTTGTAGAAAATCCTGACATCAATACAGAAGAAGCTACTATTTTGTATGATACCCATGTTAAAATTACTAAAGAATTAATGCTGAACAAAAATCATGATTATGGAGAAGCTTGGAGAGATATGCGTGTTTCTAGCCTAACCGATTTAATTTTACAAAAACTATTGCGTGTAAAACAAATTGAAGATAATAAAGGAAAAACCTTAGTGTCTGAAGGCATTGATGCCAATTACCAAGATATGATTAATTATGCTGTTTTTGCGATGATTCATTTGGGGTAAATGAATTCAAAATTTAAAGTTCTGAATTTAAAGTTTTCTTTCACATTGAAAGAAGACATGTTTTATTTTAAAAATCAGGATTGAATAAAATAAGCCCACTAAAACACTAATTTCAAATTAAATTCAAAATAACGACTTGGAGTCGACTTTCGTGTTTCGCAGACTTTATTATACAAAGATATAAAATAATTTGTACTTTGAAGTATAATCTTAAGAACTGTAATTTTACTTTTTCCCTAAAGGATACATTTCTTGCTGAATGAAGCTTTGAGGAAAATGTTCATCACCCTCAAAACCCAACTCTATATCTCTACCTGAATGTGGTATGTAATTGGTTTTAAAAATATAATCCCAAATGCTTAAAGTGATACCAAAATTGACCCCAAACTTGCGTTCTTCTGGTAATGCTCTAGAATGATGCCAAATGTGCATTTTAGGATTGTTTAAAATGTATTTGAGCCAGCCATAATCCCAATTAATATTTGCGTGATTTAAATGCCCAATGGTAATATTAAAAAAATGTACAAAAGCTACATCTTGTGCAGAAAAACCGCCAATAATCGCTAAAGGAATATATCGTAACGAATTGTAAACAACGGGTTCCATCCAATGATAACGCAAATGTGCTGCAAAACCCATTTGTTTTACAGAGTGATGTACTTTGTGAAAATTCCAAAGAAATTCTACTCTATGCAATAATCGATGTGTCCACCATTGTGTAAAATCAACTACAATAAAAAAGATTAAAATTCTTGCAAAAAAGGACAATTTATTAATTTCTAATAATTGAAAATTGGTGATCGACAAACCTATAAATCCTAAGATATCATCAAACAAAACCGCTGCTGAATTAGACAAAGCTACCAAAACAATCAAATTCAATAAAAAAAAGTTAAAAAACATATAAAACGTATCTAACCAAAAATCTTTACGAAACAAAGACTGATTTTTACGCCAAGGAAAAATAGCTTCTAAACCCCAAACCACTATAGAAATAATGATTAATCCGTAGAAATAATTCTCCCAATTCAAATCCATTAAAACAGAATTTTTGAGGTAATTCCAATAATTGGAATAGGAAGTTTTTATGATGTCTAAATACTTATCCATTGTGTTACAAATTTACGAAGAGTTTGGTAGATTTAAGAAATGTAAATTTCTAATTTTCGTTTTTTAACTATCTTTTAAAATTTGGGTCACAAATAAATGCGTACCCAATCTATTTTGTACCTTTTTGGTCTAATTTGTATCTTTATCCTTACTTATTCTTATCAAAATAAATCATAAAAATGAAAATATTAATTTTAGAAGACGAAATACCTGCGTTTCAAAAAATTACGAAGTGTTTAGATACTTTTTTTGACATAAAAATTTCACAAGACTGGGCTCGTTCTATTGTTGATGGTGAGTTGTTATTGAATACAAATTCTTACGATTTTATTTTATCAGACATTCAGCTGTTAGATGGTTTGTCTTTTGATTTATTTAATAAAATGCAAATAGATGCACCTATCATTTTTTGTTCTGCTCATGACGAATATTTGTTTCAAGCGTTTAACACCAATGGAATTGCGTATATTTTAAAACCTTATTCTCAAGAAGAGTTTAATAAAGCTATTGTTAAATATCAGTCGTTATTTAAAAAGGGGGATTATAATCCTTTAGATAATGCTACCATTGATGTTCTAAAAACTGCCTTGCAACAAGAATACAATACTTACAAAAAACGCTTTGTTATTAAAAAAGCCACTGGAATTCAATTATTAAATGCTGAAGATATTGCTTTAATTTCGGCATCTGGTGATTTCTGTTTGATAAATGATAAAGACGGAAAACGACATACTATTTCTCAAAATTTAGGGAATATTCACCCACAATTGAATCCTAAAAAATTCTTTAAAATCAATAGAAGTGAGATTGTAAATATTGATTTTATCGATAAAATTGAAAGTCATTTTAAAAATAGATTGTTGATTTCTATTAAAAATCACAAAGAAAAAGTAATGACGAGTTCTTCTACAACTGCTGAGTTTAGAAAGTGGTTGGAACACTAAATTTTAAATTATATCGTATTTTAAGTGGCCTTTAATATTTTATTAAAAAGTAATACCATTTAATTTATATTAAAAACTTAAGAAAACAATTAACAATCTTTACAAAATAAACAAACCACTTTGCTGCATACAAAGTGGTTTATCTTAATACGAAATACATTAAAATTAGATCATCTTAATGCTTTATATTTTACATAGCTGCTTTATAAATTGCTATGGTATCTTCTAAAGTAACTTCTCTAGGATTTCCACCAGTACAAACATCAGCTAAAGCATTCTTTGCCATTTCTTCAAAATCTTCTTCTTTAACACCAAACTCTTTTAATCCTGATGGAATACCTACAGATTCAGACAATGCTCTAATAGCTGCTATAGCTGCATTAGCACCTTGCGTATCACTCATTTCTAAAACCCCAACACCCATTGCTCTTGCTACTTTTTTTAGTTTATGTGCACAAGCAGGAATGTTAAACTTTTCTACATGAGGTAATAAAATTGCATTAGCTACTCCATGAGGCATATCATACATACCACCTAATTGATGCGCCATAGAATGTACAAAACCTAGACCTGCATTAGAAAAAGCCTGACCAGCAATAAACTGCCCCCAAGCCATTTTGCTACGTGCCTCAAGATTTTGACCATCTACCACTGCAATTTCTAAACTTTGTGAAATCAATTTAATTGCTTCTAATGCCAAAGCATCAGACCAACCAAAGGCTCCTTTTGTAACATATGTTTCTATAGCATGTGTTAATGCATCCATACCTGTTGCTGCAGTTAATGCTGCTGGTTTACCTAACATTAATTCTGGGTCATTTACAGCAATTGAAACCAAACAGTTTTTGTCTACCATTACCATTTTTATATGGCGTTGTTCATCTGTAATTACATAATTAATAGTTACTTCACTTGCTGTACCAGCTGTTGTATTAATTGCGATAATAGGTAAAGACGGATGCTTAGATAGGTGAATTCCTTCATACTCTCCTATATGACCTCCATTTGTAGCTAAAATACCAATTGCTTTTCCACAATCTTGAGGAGAACCACCACCTAATGTTAAAATAAAATCACAATCATTTTCTTTTAATAAAGCCAAACCATCATCAACATTTTTTACGGTTGGGTTTGGGTGAACGTCATCAAAAATAACAGTTTCTATATTGGCAGATTTTGCAACATCTAACACTTTTTGTGCAACACCTAATTTTACTAATATTTTGTCGGTAACAAAAAGAGCTTTCTTGTAATGTAATGTTTTTAACTCTTCTCCTAAATCGTTTAAAGCTCCAGGTCCAATAAGGCTTAATGGTGGTAAATAAATTCTTCTGTTTTGTAACATTTCTCTATTTTTTAATTGATATTTTTTTGATTTATTGTTACAAAGTTCCTTCAGAAAAAGGAGGTATAATATGATTTTTATCACATCTAATTTTTTAATGAAAACTAGATACACAAAAATCTTAAAAACAAAAAACCTCTTTGATTTCTCAAAAAGGTTTTAATTTATTATTTATTCTAAGTGTTCTTTTATCAAATAAATTTAATCATTCAATTTTAAAACAGCCATAAATGCTTCTTGCGGAATTTCTACATTACCCACTTGACGCATTCTTTTCTTTCCTTTTTTCTGCTTTTCTAATAATTTACGTTTTCTAGAAATATCACCTCCATAACATTTTGCAGTAACATCTTTACGTAATGCTTTTGTAGTTTCACGCGCAATAATTTTTGCACCAATTGCAGCTTGAATAGGAATATCGAACTGTTGTCTTGGAATTAACGTTTTTAATTTCTCAACAATCTTTTTACCAATGGAATAGGCATTATCTGCATGTAATAATGCAGAAAGCGCATCTACAGGTTGCCCATTTAATAAAATATCTACTCTTACTAATTTAGATTCTTTCATACCAATTGGATGATAATCAAAAGAAGCATAGCCTTTAGAAACGGTTTTTAAACGATCGTAAAAATCGAATACAATTTCTGCCAGAGGCATTTCAAAAATTAACTCAACTCTTTGGGTAGTTAAATAGGTCTGATTAACAATTTGTCCACGTTTTTCGATACACAAACTCATTACTTGCCCCACAAAATCGGACTTTGTAATGATGGATGCTTTGATAAAAGGCTCCTCTACTCTATCTAATTTTGATGGATCTGGTAAATCTGAAGGATTATTTAACAATACAATATCCTCAGGATTTTTCTTAGTATATGCGTGATATGAAACGTTAGGTACAGTTGTAATAACTGTCATATTAAACTCACGCTCTAAACGCTCTTGGATAATTTCCATGTGTAACATTCCTAAGAATCCACATCTGAAACCAAAACCTAAAGCTGCAGAACTTTCTGGTTGAAACACCAAAGAAGCATCATTCAATTGTAATTTTTCCATTGAATAACGCAACTCTTCATAATCTTCAGTATCTACAGGATAAATACCTGCAAAAACCATTGGTTTTACATCTTCAAAACCATCAATAATTTCTGTTGTTGGGTTATGAGCATCTGTAATTGTATCACCAACTTTTACTTCTTTAGCCGTTTTTATTCCTGTAATTAAATACCCAACATCACCAGTTTTTACCGATTTTTTTACAACTTGAGATAACTTTAGAGTACCAACTTCATCAGCAAAATAATTTTTACCAGTTGCCATGAACTTTATCTCTTGTCCTTTTTTGATTTCTCCATTTAAGACTCTAAAATAGGTTTCAATTCCTCTATAAGAATTGTAAACAGAATCAAAAATTAAGGCTTGTAGTGGGGCTTCTGGATCTCCTTTTGGAGCAGGAATTCTATCAATAATAGCATCTAAAATATTATCTACACCAAAACCAGTTTTTCCACTTGCATGGATTACTTCTTCTGGGTCACAACCTAATAAATCTACAATATCATCTGTAACTTCTTCTGGATTTGCAGAGGGTAAATCTACTTTATTCAACACAGGAATAATTTCTAAATCGTTCTCTAAAGCCAAGTACAAGTTAGAAATAGTTTGTGCTTGTATACTTTGTGCAGCATCTACAATTAACAATGCGCCTTCACAAGCAGCTATTGATCTAGAAACTTCGTAAGAGAAATCTACGTGACCTGGAGTATCAATTAAATTTAAAATAAAGGGTTCTCCATTATGAATATAATCCATCTGAATAGCATGCGATTTTATGGTAATTCCACGTTCGCGCTCCAAATCCATATTGTCTAATAACTGATTTTGCTTTTCGCGTTCAGTTACAGAACCTGTATAATCTAACAATCTATCTGCTAATGTACTTTTACCATGATCTATATGTGCGATAATGCAAAAGTTTCTTATGTACTTCATACTTCGTTTTCTAACTACTTTCGTTTAACAAAGATATGTTATTTACACACCTTCTCAAATAAAAAAAACACAATGAAACCATTGTGCTTTTATAAAAAATTGGATTGATTTCTAATAATCTCTATTCAACTCTGCAATTGCCACTTTAAACTCTTCAAAATTGATGGTTTCATCGCCAGATTTATCATAACCTTTAATCATTTCTCCTGCAACTAAACCTCTTAAAAAGCTATTTACACCAGCTTCTTTTAACAAATCTTTAATTTCATCTTTGTTTAAAGATCCGTCTTTGTCTTTATCAAACTTTTGGAAGGCTTCTTCTGGATTTGAAAACTGGCCTGAAATATACGCATGAATGTCTTTTAATATATTTTCTTTTGCTCCCATAAAATCACTTTTGTTTGATTTAATATACTTTAAAATTGCAAATTTATTTAATACTTGTTGTTTTAATTGCAGCTTGAAATTCGTGCCAACTTACCAAACCATCTTTATTTTCATCAAAGCTTTGTAACATAAATTCTGCGACCACACCCCGAATTAAAATATTAACTTTAGCCTCTTTTAAGATGTGTTTAAAATCTTGTTTTGTTAAATATTCGTCTTTATCCGCATCAAAATAATCAAAAGCTTCTCTTGCACTAGAGAATTTACTTTTCATTAAATTCTCTATGTTTCTAACGATATTTTCTTTGGTCCAAGGCATAATTCTTATTTAGCATCAATTAGATTTCTCGACTGTGCTAGAAATGACAATCGTTAGTCATATTAACTTTTAAGAAACAAAATTAATCTTGCCATTCAGCAATAAACAAATTGGTATCACTTTTTATTTATTTCAGAATGCAATCCTTTTAATCTTGCCATTCAGCAATAAACAAATTGGTATCACTTTTTATTTATTTCAGAATGCAATCCTTTTAATCTTGCCATTCTGCAATAAATAAGTTGGTATCTCTACCTCCTCCATTATTTCTGTTTGACGAAAAAGCTAGTTTTTTTCCATCGTTAGAAAAAACAGGAAAAGCATCAAACGTTTCTCCATGAGTTACTCTTTCTAAATTTTTTCCGTCAATATCTATTAAATATAGGTTGAAAGGAAAACCTCTTTCTGCTTCGAAATTAGACGAAAATAAAATCTTTTTTCCTGAAGGATGAAAAAACGGACTCCAATTGGCGTTTCCTAAATCGGTTAATTGTCGTAATTCAGAGCCATCTGCATTACAGATATACAATTCCATTTCTGTTGGTTCTACCAAACCTTCTGCCAATAAGTCTTTATACGATTTAATTTCTTCTTCCGTTTTTGGTCTTGAAGAACGGAAGATAATTTTTGTACCATCAGGAGAGAAAAACGCACCACCATCATACCCCAATTCGTCTGTAATTTGTTTTACATCAGAACCATCAATATTCATGGTATACAATTCTAAATCGCCACTTCTGGTGGATGTAAACACAATTTTATCGCCCTTTGGGGATACTGTAGGCTCTGCATCATAGCCTTTTTCATTAGTCAATTGTTTTACAATATTCCCTTCTAAATCGGCAACAAAAATATCGAAAGAATCGTAAACTGGCCAAATGTACTTTCCGTTCTTACGTAAAGGAACTTCAGGGCAATTGTCGTCTACTAAATGTGTAGATGCATAAATAACATGCTTGTTGTCAGGTAAAAAATAAGAACAAGTTGTGCGTCCTTTACCTGTAGAAATCATTGGTGGCATTTTGTCTTTAAAAGTTTCATCAGCATTCATTAAAAACATTTGATCGCAACTTACATTCCAGTTTTTATAGTTAGACTGAAAAACCAATTGTTTATCATCAAAACTCCAATACGCTTCTGCATTATCGCCTCCAAAAGTTACTTGACGTAAACTTTTAAAATGCTTTTCTTCAGGATAAATTAAAGAGTTTTTTACTTCATTTTTTTCAGAAACTTTGGTTTCGTTTTGTTTTTTTTCGCTTTTGCAAGAAAGCATAAATGAAGCTACTACTAGTAAAAAAAGAATTCTCATTTTCTTATTTATTAATTAACTTTGCAAAAATAATATATCCTTATGAAAAATAGCATTTTAATTCTCTTTTTAGGCGTTTTATATTCTTGTACACCAGAAATAAATCAAGAATCTCGTATTAAAGAAGACGTTTCTTTTTTAGCTTCTGATGATTTAGAAGGAAGACAAACTGGTACTGAAGGAGAAAAAAAAGCATCGAAATATATTGCCAAACGTTTTGAAGAATTGGGTTTATCTAAAAAAGGAACTTCAGGATATTTGCAACCATTTACGTTTAAGCCAAAAACAAATCCGCATGACGAAGTTAAATTTGATGTGAATGGAGATGGCACAATTACAGGAAATAACATACTTGGTTTTATAGATAATAAAGCAGAAAATACGGTTATTATTGGGGCGCATTACGATCATTTAGGTTTTGGTGGTGAAGGGTCTTTGTATAGAGATTCTATAAAAGCCATACACAATGGCGCAGATGATAATGCTTCTGGTGTAGCTGTTTTATTAAATTTAGCCGCAAAATTAAAAACCAAAAACACCAATAACAACTATCTATTTATGGCATTTTCTGGCGAAGAAATGGGGCTTTTAGGCTCTAATTATTTTGTTAAAAAACCAACTATAGATACCAAAAAAGTATCGTATATGATTAATATGGATATGGTTGGACGCATGAAAAAAGATTCTTCTTTAGCAGTTTACGGTACAGGAACTTCGCCTATTTTTAAGCAGGTTTTAAAATCGCATAATAATAATTTTAAATTGATTCAACAAGAATCTGGAATAGGGCCTAGTGATCATACTAGTTTTTATTTGGCAGATATGCCTGTATTGCATTTTTTTACAGGTCAACATGAAGATTATCATAAACCTGGAGACGATTCAGAAAAACTGAATTACGATGGAATGTATTTAATTTCTGATTATATTTTTAATATTATTTCTGATTTAGATGATAATGGAAAATTAGCATTTAGAAAAACAAAAAATGAAAGTGATAGCACACCGCGTTTTAAAGTGGGTATGGGTGTAATACCTGATTATTTATTTGATGGAAAAGGAATGCGAATTGATGGAATTTCTGAAGACAAACCTGCCCAAAAAGCTGGACTACAAAAAGGTGATATTGTTATTAAACTAGGAGACAGCACAGTAGTAAATATGATGAGCTACATGCGTGCATTATCTGTATTTAAAAAAGGCGATAAAAGTAAAGTTGTTGTAAAAAGAGGTGAGGCTGAAATTGAAAAAGAAATTAATTTTTAGCAAACCATACGTATTTTACTACCTGTTATACATCTTATTTTTAAAATTATCTCATAATTTATACTTTTAAAGAACTATTTATTAGCCTTTAAATTATTTATTATGAAAAAATCAATATTACTTTTAACACTTATTGCTTTATTTACTTTTAGCTCTTGTACAGACGAAGTGGATGAAGAAGAAGTGAATATAAGTAGTTATATTGATGGAAATGATTTATTTGAAGGAAAAGAACTGGTAGATAATAAATATTATGTATTATAAACTTTCAATTTTATTATTATTCTTATCAACTCTTCATATTCAGAGTCAAACAAAATTTGAAACCAAATATGATTCTATAGCTTTATCATACAATATAAAAGCTTGGAGACTTTATGAAATTCAAAATGACAGCGCTTTATTTTATGCTAATAAAGGTATTGAGTATTCAATAACAAATAATTCTACAATAGGTCATATCCTAAACCTTGAAATAAAAGGTATTTATTATGAAGAAGTAAAAAACGACTTTCAAACCGCTTCAGAACTGTACTTTGAAGCTATAGAAATTGCTGAACAAAATAATCCAGAATTAATGACATCATTATACAATAATCTGTGTATAATGTATATGGTTACTGACTACGAAAAAAGTGAATTTTATGGTAAAAAAGCTGTAGAAACCAGTGTTTATGATAAAAGTTCAGATAAGCATAAAGAAAAAAGCGCTCTTGTTAATTTAGGAATAGCACAAAGCTTACTAAAAAAATATAAAGAAGCTAAAACAACATTCGATAGATATTTAGCTTTTACTGATGAATCTGAATATCATAAAAATATTGTGAACCTAAGAATTGCTAAAAATTATAAAGAACAAGGTTTATATGAAAAAGCACAACCTTTATTTTTAAAAATAGTAGCTCTAGATTCTTTAAAAGGTCAAAGAGAATACGCCCAAGATTATCTTCAATTAGTGGAGAATTCTATACAACTAAAAGACGTACAAACTATTCAAAAATATATTCCATTTTTAGAGAAAAGTAATTCAAAAGAAAGAAATATAGAAGTTAAAAGAGGTTTCAATGAAATAATGACTAAAGTTTATACATTTTTAAATAAACCAGAGAAAGCAATAGAATATCAAACGAAATTAATTCAAATTAAAGATTCTATAAATTCAAAATTATATAAGAAAAGTGTTATTGAATTAGAAACAAAATATCAAACTAAAAAGAAAGAAGAGCAAATTGAACAAGAACAATATCAAAGGAAATTATGGAGCAATATTTCTATTGTAGCATTTGTAATTTAATCAATTGTTGTAATTCTGTTGTATAAAAACAGCCAGAAAAGAAAACAATTAAATGCGAATAAAATTGAGTTAGAAAAACTACTCAATCAACGAAATATGCTATTGAAAGAAACACATCATCGTGTTAAAAATAGCTTTCAAATGGTAAGCAGTTTATTACAACTACAAGCACAAGGAAGTGAAGCAGAAGTTGCTGTAACTGCTCTAAACAATGCTGTACAAAGAGTAAATTCTATGATTGTTTTACATCAACAATTGTATGCAAAAGATAATTTATTGGGTGTTGATTTAAAAGTATATATTACTGAATTAATCAATGAAATTTTAGGTTCATATTCATCAGAAAACATTAATTTTAAATCTAAAATAGTCTCTTCTATTTTAGATATTGATACTGCAACATCTATTGGGTTATTGGTAAATGAATTGGCAACAAACTCCATAAAATATGCATGGGATTCATCAACCAAAGAAAAAAATATTACGTTAGATATTAATCTAAAAAATAAGGAATTCCATTTTACAATGTTTGATAATGGAGTCTCAAAAAAGACAGCAACTACCAAAGAAAATTATGGATCTGAATTGATAGAAATTCTTATTGAACGTTTAGAAGCTGAAAAGCTGCCTTTTGCCAAAAACGATTTTGGGCTAAACATTACTTTTAAAAAACAACATGGCTAAGCATCGATTTTTAGTAATTGAAGATGATCCTTTTATTTCTAGGACTATAAAAAATACATTAGAAAAAAATGATGTTACTGTAGTTGGCATTGCCAAAAATTTAGAAATCGCTTTAAAGCTTTTACACGATAAAAAACCAGATTTATGTTTGGTAGATATTCAATTAAAAGGGGCTTTTGATGGTGTTGTTTTCGCTAAAGAATTAGACAAATTACAATTGCCTTATTTTTATTTAACAGCACAAACAGATCCACTAACCATATCTGAAGTTAACAACACAAAACCTTTGGGTTATTTGGTAAAACCTTTTACAACTGCTGGTTTGTGGAGTAGTATTTCTGTAGTTTGGAACAAATATTTATCAGAAAAAGAAAGTATTTTATCTGTAAAATCAGATGGTTTTGTATACAGAATTCCTGAAAAAGATATTTTATTTTTAGAAGCTTATGATAATTATTGCTACATACACGTTGAGCCAAAAAAAATATTAGTGCCACATACTTTAAAAAAAATACGACAGCAATTAAAAGGAAATCACTTTTTTGTACCTCACAGAAGTTACTGCGTAAATACCAACAAAATTACAGATATTGGTAAAAAAACATTGCACTTAAATTCTGTAGAAATTTCATTGAGCGAAGCGCGAAGACCTTAACTTTTAGAGGTTATTAAAAATATAAATTAAACCTATTTCCTCCAGACAATTGTAGCATATTTTGCTCAGAATTCAACCTCACTAAAACATTTCGATTTAGTGAGGTTGTTTTGTTTTATATTTTACTTAAAAATCTAATTAACAAATAGTTAAACCCATTATAAATTTATTATTTCACTAAAAAAAAAGCCCAGTTCACTAAAGATTTATTGATCTAGCCTAGTTCGATTTCTACATTTGATTTTGAAAAAAATTACGAACTAAATATTATAGAAATTATGAAAACTAAACTACTACTTCTATTAAGTATATTCACAATATACTTTGTAAACGCGCAAACCACTTATGTGCCTGATGACAATTTTGAACAAGCATTAATTGATTTGGGTTATGACACTGTTTTAGATGATATGGTAACCACATCTTCCATCTATTCAATTACAGATTTAAACCTATACAATAAAGGGATAACTGACTTAACAGGTATAGAAGACTTTGCCAATTTAATTAATTTTGATGCCAGTTCAAATGCCATTTCTACATTAGATATATCTCAAAATACAGCACTAGAATTTTTATTTTGTGGAGACTGTAATTTAAGTTCCCTTAATATTAGCAGCAACTTAAACTTAAAAGAATTATCCTTATTTAATAATACAATTTCTAGTATAGATGTATCTTTCAACACAGCTTTAAAAGCAATAGATTTAGATTCAAATAACATCACTGAACTAGATGTTTCACAAAACATAAATCTTGAATTTTTATCGGTAAATAACAATCAACTTTCTGAGCTAGATGTATCTGTAAATTCAGCTTTAGAAACTTTAAGAGTTTTTACAAATTTCTTAACAAACTTAGATGTTAGTGCAAACGCTAACCTTTCTGAGCTTACCGTTTTAAATAATAGCTTATCAAATCTTAATATTAAAAACGGCAATAATAGCAATTTTAAAATAGTAAATGGAGTTAGATCTTTAGATACTCGAAACAATAAAGAACTATCTTGTATACAGGTTGATAATGTAGCTTTTGCAACAGCCAATTTTATGAACAAAGATGAAACATCTACTTATAGTGAAGATTGTACCATACAAGATGGTTTTACATACATACCTGATGATAACTTTGAACAGACTTTAATAAACTTAAATTTAGACGATATTTTAGATGATCAAGTATTAACTGCAAATATTGAATCTTTAAATACGATTGATTTAAGTGGAAAAAGAATTGCTGATGCAACCGGTCTTGAAGACTTTATTGCTTTAGAAAACTTAAATATTAGTAATAATAGTTTAACTTCTTTAAATTTAAGTGGCAATATTAATTTAGAAATTTTAAATTGTTCAGTAAATCAAATTACAGATTTATTTACGTTAAACAACTCTGCTTTATTAAACTTAAATGCAAGCAGTAATCAATTAACAAGTTTTGAGGTGTATGGAAATTTTGATTTACAGTCTTTAAATGTAAGTAATAATCAACTTGAAGAACTTAATATCTCTGCAAATTATGGTTTAAGTTATTTAGATATTAGTTTTAATAAAATTAAATATTTAGAAGCTTTTAGTTTAACAAACTTAGCTACTTTAATTTGTAATCATAATGAAATTAAGAGACTAGAACTAAGTGCTTTATCTACCTTACAAACAATTACCGTAAACAACAACCAACTGTCTGTATTAAATTTATCAGCAGGCACATTAGATAATGTAACATCTTTTACTGCAATAAATAATGAAAACTTATATTGTATAGAAGTAGATGATATTGCATTTGCAGCACAAAATTTTACAAATATAGATGCCCAAGCAAGTTTTAGTACAAACTGCGACTATAATGCGATTACTTTTGTACCAGATGATTTATTTGAACAGTACTTAATAGACTCAGGTTATGACGATTTTTTAGATGATTATGTAGCAACAATTCATATCAGAAATATTAAAACTCTAGAAATCCAAAATATTTTGATTGATGACTTAACTGGCTTAGAAGATTTTTTTTCTTTAGAAACACTAAGCCTTAAAAATCTAAGTATAGATGAAGTAAACTTAGCAACATTAACAAATCTTAAATATTTAGATGTATTTAGCAATTTATTAAGAACTATAGATTTATCAAATAATAAAAAACTAGAAACCTTTTTAGCTTCCGAAAATCGTTTTACAACTTTAGATTTTTCACAAAATATTAATTTACAAGAATTAAGTCTTAACTATAATGATATTACTTCAATAGATTTATCTAATAACCCAAAACTTAGAGTATTTAATATTCTTGGTAATAACCAAGGAAATCAAATTACTAGCATTGATTTTTCTAATAATCCGCTTTTAGAAGAAGTACAATTACAAGGAAATTTACTTACTGAAATTGATGTAACTAACAACACCAATTTAACAAGATTATTTGTAGGCGCTAACAATATCAACAGCATAGATGTAAGCAACAACCTATTATTAGAAAGATTAAATGTAGCTGGCAACAGCCTTTCTACTTTAAATGTTAGTATGTTAGAAAATCTTCAATTTTTGTATACAAGTCAAAATAATTTAACCTGTGTAAGTGTTTTTGATGTAGATTATGCAAATGTACAATACACTCAATTTGCAGACGATACTACTATTTTTGTAGCCAATTGTAATGACTTAGTTTACGTACCAGATGATAATTTTGAACAAGCTTTAATTGATTTAGGCTATGATACTGTTTTAGATGATTATATTTTAGGTTCTGACGTAGCAGATATCACATCTTTAGATGTAAGCTATAAAGCAATAGACGATTTAGCTGGTATTGAAGCCTTTACAAACTTACAAACCTTGCTTGTAAACAACAACAGCTTAGATGAATTGAATGTTAGTGAAAACATAAACCTAACTGATTTAAATTGTGGAAATAACAGCTTAGATGTTTTAGACGTATCTAATAATACGCAGTTAGTAACTTTGAATGTTATATTCAATTGGTTAAATGATATAGACCTTAGTAATAATATCCTTTTAAAAGAATTTTTCGCGAGTCACAATAGTTTAAGAACAGTAAACACAGCTGCAAATACGGCTTTAATTGAACTTTCTTTACCTTATAATGATGTTGTAAGTTTAGATCTATCATCTAATATAAACCTAGTAAAAATAGATGTTTTAGGTAATGACCAAGGAAATCAAATTACTAGCATTGATTTTTCTAATAATCCGCTTTTAGAAGAAGTACAATTACAAGGAAATTTACTTACTGAAATTGATGTAACTAACAACACCAATTTAACAAGATTATTTGTAGGTGCTAACAATATCAACAGCATAGATGTAAGCAACAACCTATTATTAGAAAGATTAAATGTAGCTGGCAACAGCCTTTCTACTTTAAATGTTAGTATGTTAGAAAATCTTCAATTTTTGTATACAAGTCAAAATAAT
The DNA here is from genome assembly GCF_044595335.1 of Polaribacter sp. R77954. Lineage (GTDB taxonomy): Bacteria > Bacteroidota > Bacteroidia > Flavobacteriales > Flavobacteriaceae > Polaribacter. Next base: position 3,228,702 of record NZ_CP138992.1, on the reverse strand, counting down.
TTAACCTGTGTAAGTGTTTTTGATATAGATTATGCAAATGTACAATACACTCAATTTGCAGACGATACTACTATTTTTGTAGCCAATTGTAATGATTTAGTTTACGTACCAGATGATAATTTTGAACAAGCTTTAATTGATTTAGAACTTGATGATGAGCTTGATAATTTTGTATTAAGAGCTAATATTCAAAACGTTACTGAACTATTTTTAATAGAAAAAAACATATCAGATTTAACTGGTATAGAAAGTTTTACTCGTTTAGAATTACTTTACTGTAGCAAGAATACTATTTCAAATTTAGACATTAGCACATTAGTTAATCTTAAAGATTTAGTATGCTCTGACAATCAACTTTCTAGTTTAAATACTTCTAATAATTTAGAACTAGAAGAATTGAGTATCTCTGGCAATAACTTTTCTAATATTGATTTATCAGAAAATATAAAACTAAAAAGTTTAGTGGCTATAGCTATAGGTTCAAATTTCCCTGAATTTGACTTACAATCAAATATTAATCTAGAATTTTTAAACGTTAGAAGTAATAATTTAACCAATTTAGATGTCAGCAAAAATTATAATCTTAAAAATTTAATATGTATTAACAATCAAATAAAATCAATAGATGTTTCTAAAAATAGACTATTAGAGAATTTAGATTGTAAATCTAATGAGTTGGAAATACTTGATCTTACAAATAATATAAGATTAACAAATTTTAATGCTACTTTTAATAACCTATCTTGTATAAAAGTTTGGGATGAAGATTTTGCAAATGCAAATTGGTCAGATAATATAGATGATACAGCAAGTTTTGGTGTTAGTTGTTATACTTCAATTCCTGATGCTAATTTTGAACAGGCTTTAATTGATGCTGGTTTTGATAACACAATAGATGGTGCAGTACTAACCTCAACCATTAAAAATGTAGCAACTTTAAATTTACAAAGTGATGGAATAACAGATTTAACAGGAATTGAAGATTTTACAGCGTTAACATTCTTGCATCTAAAAGGCAACAATTTAGAATCTATAAATCTTAGCAACAATACTTTATTAACTAGTTTAAGTGTTAGTAATAACTTTTTACTAGATCGTTTAGACGTATCTAACAATACAAATTTGACTGAATTAGAAGCCTTTAATGTAGATTTAACCTGTATTCAAGTTTGGAATGTTAATTATGCAAACAACAATTGGGCAAGCAAAGTAGATTCAGATGTAGTTTTTAGCATCGATTGTAATGATGTTTGGGCAGTAGATGTTGATAAAAGAACTGAAACAGTTTTAAATAACATACCTGGTTTAGACGCAAATAATGATGGAAAAGTTACTATTGCAGAAGCTGAAGCGTTTACAGATAAGTTAGATTTAAGCAACAAGAAGATTATCAACATTAAAGGTTTACAAGCTTTTAACAACCTTAAAGAGCTAGATTTATCTGGTAATGATATTAGAGATTTAAGTCCTTTAACTCGTAAAAAAATTACAGTAGTAAGTAAATCTACAGGTAAAAAAAGAGAGGTAGCTGCAAAATCGTCTGGTTTGGAAACCTTAATTATAAGTAACAATAGTTTTGAAAGTATCAATTTAGAAGAACTAAAAAACTTAAAAGTAATAGATTTAAGCAACAACCCTAACCTAATTACGATGAGTATTAAAAATGGAAATAATGCAAATATATCTTCATTTAATGCTTCAAACTCACCTAACTTAAGCTGTATTATTGTTGATGATAAAAATGCATCTTATCTTAATAACTTTGCTATAGATGTATCTAGTAATTTTGTTAATGACATTGCAGATTGTAGAAGTACTGTTTTAAATACTGAAAATTTTTCACAAAAAGATGTAACAGTATTTCCTAACCCAGTTACTAATTTCTTAACTATAGAAAGCACAAAAGAGTTTGATTTTGTAGAAATTTATAATACTATTGGAAAAAAAGTTGTTAAAACAACAGCAAAAGAAATTGATTTTTCAAGTTTTACATCAGGTATTTATATGATAAGAATTGTAGCTAAAAACAAAGTACTAATCAAAAAAGTAATAAAAAACTAATTCATTTTTAATTAGTAGTTTTTTTAAGTCTTCTATATACTATAGGAGACTTTTTTTATGTAAAAAATTTAAAAATAATAAACTAAATTTGCAATATGGCAAAAATAGGCAACATTCAATTACCAGAATTCCCGTTATTATTAGCACCAATGGAAGATGTTTCAGATCCACCATTTAGAGCTTTATGCAAAGAAAATGGTGCAGATGTTGTGTATACAGAGTTTATTTCTTCAGAAGGATTAATTAGAGATGCAGCCAAAAGTGTCATTAAATTAGATATTTACGAAAAAGAACGTCCTGTAGGGATTCAAATTTTTGGCGCCAATTTAGATTCCATGTTAAAAACCATTGAAATCGTAGAAAAATCAAATCCAGATATTATTGATATTAACTTTGGCTGTCCTGTAAAAAAAGTAGTTTCTAAAGGTGCAGGTGCTGGTATTTTAAAAGATATCGATTTAATGGTTTCCCTTACTGAAGCCATGGTTAAACATACCAATTTGCCAATTACAGTAAAAACACGTTTGGGCTGGGATCATAATTCTATTCGAATTGTAGAAGTTGCAGAACGTTTGCAAGATGTGGGGTGTAAAGCAATATCCATTCATGGCAGAACACGTGCACAAATGTATAAAGGTGATGCAGATTGGAAACCAATTGCAGCCGTAAAAAATAACCAAAGAATGCATATTCCTGTTTTTGGAAATGGTGATGTAACATCACCTGAAAGAGCTATGGAAATGCGCGATAAGTATGGTTTAGATGGTTGTATGATTGGTAGAGCTTCTATTGGTTACCCTTGGTTTTTTAACGAGGTAAAGCACTTTTTTAATACTGGTGAACATTTGGCAAAACCTACTATTTCTGAAAGAACTCAAGTTGCAAGAAGACATTTACAAATGGCCATTGATTGGAAAGGTGAACGTTTAGGGGTTGTAGAAACCAGAAGACACTATACCAATTATTTTAAAGGAATTCCGCATTTTAAAGAATACAGAACCAAAATGGTTACTTCTGATGACCCAAAAGATGTTTTTACTGCTTTTGATGAAGTAGAAGCTAAATTTGGAAATGCTACCATACCCGAAATTGGATAGATAATCTAAAAAACATTCACTTTTTCTTAAAAGATTGATATTTATCATTTCTCACAGTTCAAATAATAACTATTTTTAAGTGTGTAATTTAAAAATAGAGAATTATGAAAATAGCTATTCAATTTGTAAACATAACCACTAGTGAAGCTTTAGAAACTTACACGCATGGAAAACTAGAAAATTTAGCAAAAAAATACGAAGACATTATTAATGTTACTGTTTTTTTTAAAAGAGAAAATTCGCCTAAAAAATTAGGTAGAATTTGCGAGATGGAATTGAGTTTGGCTGGACCACGAATTTTTGCTTCATCAAACGAAAAAAATTACGAACTGGCTGTAAAACATACAATAGCTGATTTAGACAAACAGCTTAAAAAAAGAAAGGGAGTTTTAAAACCTTATCTATAATTTAGTTTTTTTTTATGAAAAGGGCTGTAATATACTTTATTATGGCTCTTTTTTTAGCTAAAAATGTATCCGTTTTACTTTTCTATAAACTCTCTAGAAATTCTACTACTTGCAATTTTTGCAGCTATAAAGCCTAATGTAGTTATGGTTAAGATTACAATAATAAGATTGGTAAATCTAAACTCAACAGGATAAGCCAAACTTTCTGTTATCATAAAAAAACTAAATTGTTTTTGTAAAAACACTAAAATAATTCCCATAGCTAATCCTATTAGCATCCCAAAAAATGTGAGTAGAAACCCTTGAAAAATAAATATTCTTTTAATTTCTTTTACAGAGGTACCTAAATTAAATAAGGTTTTTAGATTGTGTTTTTTATCAATTATCATCATTATAATTGCACCTATAACGTTAAATAATGCTATGATTACAATTAGGGTAAATATTAAATAAGAAACCACATTTTCTGTATTTATTACTTTGTAAAAAACTTCGTTTAATTGTTCTTTGGTCTGTACTTTAAAAGCATCACCCAAGCTTTTCTGTAAATCTTTAGCAATTTTATCTGCTTCTAAAGCATTGGTTAATTTTAACTCTATACTAGTTATTTGATTTTTCTTAAAACGTAATAAGTTTCTAGCTTCTTCTAAATTTACATATACATACTTACTTTCAAAATCTTCTGTACCCGAATATAAACCCACAATCTGCACATCTGTTTGGTAAAAAGCGCTGTTTGGGTTTATAAAACCTGTACCCCCTTTAGGCACCATAATTGATAGTGGATCTCCAAAACTTCTAATTCCTAAAGATAGTTTTATAGCAATTGCTCTGCCTATAACTGCTGTATTTAAGTAGTTTTTATCTAACCAACTGCCAATAGTTAAAGAAGAATCTATACTAGTAATTTGTGTATAATTACTTTGAACCCCTTTTATGTAAGCAATCTCATTTTTATCATTATGTTCTAAAAAAACACGCTCCTCAATAACTTTTGAGCTTGCTTCAATTGCTGGATGATTTTCTAAAACTTTAGTAATATCATCTGTTAATAAAAAAGATTTCCCTTTTAGAGTAGTTATTTTAATATCAGGATCTGAAGCATCTAACAAACTGTAACTAAACGTTCGTAAACCAGAAAAACCAGAAAGAATTATAAAAAGTGCAATAGAACCTACAATAACTCCGAAAGAAGCTATAATTGTAATAATGTTTATAGCATTATTACTGGTTTTTGTAAATAAGTATCTTTTGGCTATGTATAGAGAAAAATTCAAATTAATAAATTGAATTTATAGCTTTTTACGTCTTGGTAAAACTTCTGGGTTTTTTATTGGGTTTTCATCTTCACCATTTAAAGATTTGTCTATTTCTTCTAAATAATCTAAAGTATCATCACCAAAAAATAATAATTCTGGCATTCTACGCAATTGATTTTTAGTTCGTTTTGCCATTTCATGACGAATTAAAACGGTATTTGATTGTACACCTTTTACAATTTCGTCTCTTTTATCTGAAGGAAAAATACTTAAATATACTTTTGCAACTCCTAAATCCGAAGTTACATACACTTTAGAGACTGAAATCAACACTCCTTTCATTCCATCTTGTGCTGCTTTCTGCAAAACATCCACCAAATCTTTCTGCAATACAGATGCTATTTTTCTTTGCCTATTCGTTTCTTCCATAGTGCAAATTTACAATATTTTTATGGAGTGTATATCTTATTTTTAATGGCATACATTACCAAACCTATTCTATTTTTTACATTTAATTTTACAAACAAATTGTTTCTGTAGCCATCTATTGTTTTAGGGCTTAAACACATTCTATCAGCCACTTCTTTATATGTTAATTCTGTACAAGCTAATTTTAAAAAAATAATTTCTTTCTTTTTTAGCACAATATCTTCATCTATATCACCAGATATCGATTTCATCAACAAACTGGTTACGTTTTTAGTATGATAAAATCCATTTTCAACAATTTCTAGTAATGCCTTTTCTAAAACTGATTTTTCTGTATCTTTTAGCAAATAACCCACAGCACCTGCTTTTAGCATTTTTAAAACAGTAGTGTCCTCATCTTCTACAGATAAAGCCATAACATTTACATTTGGGTGTGTTTTAGTAATCCACTCAGTAGCTTCAATACCATTCATAATAGGCATATTTATATCCATTAAAACTACATTGGGTATATTTTTAGGCGATGCTGAAAATTGATCTATAACTTCTTGCCCGTTTTTACAGGTATATAATACTTTAAAATTCTCAAAAGTATTTACCATGGTTTGTATGGCTTGCGAAAGCAATGTATGATCATCTACTACAATTACCGAAAATTCTTTCATAATTTATAATGTATTTCTAATGCAGTTCCTTTATTTTTTTCTGAATTAAACTGAACTTTTGCACCTATTAATTTTGCTCTATTTTTTATGTTAATTAAACCTATCCCCTCTTTTTTTTCTTCGGATGAGAAACCAACTCCATTATCTTTCGCGATAATTAATAACTCAGCATTGCTATAGGCTAAACTTACTTTTAATTGAGAGGCTCTTGAATGTTTTATGGTATTAGAAAAAAATTCTTGTAAAATTCTAAAGATGATAATACTCGATTTTTGTTCAATATCTCTTTCTTGACCCGAAATTTCTAAAGTAGATGCTATAAAATTTAAACGATTAAAACGATCGATTTCTAACTGAACAGCGTCTCTTAAATCTATCGTACTCATCGCTTCAGGATTAATCAATTTAGATAAAGCTCTTACTTCTGTTAATCCTTTTGTGATAGTTTTGGAAACTTCTTGTATATCCTCTGCTGTTGCACTCTGCAATTGAATTTTTGCCAACGTTAGTAACTGCCCAATATTGTCATGTAACTCCCAACTAATATTTCTTAAGGTTTCTTCACGAATCTCTATTTGTGTTTCTGCAATTGTTCTTTCAAACTCTTCTTTTGTCCTTTTACGTTCTTCTACTAAAATATTTTTTTTATTTTGAAATGTGGTAAATAAAATAATTAGGGCTATTACAATAATGAGTATTAACCCTGTAGAAACTATTAATATAAATCCTCCGTTTTCTTGCATGCTAATAAGCCGTAAATAAAAATTATTTGAAAAATAGAGGCAAGATAATAAATAATATAAAACATATCTCTAGTTGCAAAAATACTAGAATAATATAAAGACCAAAATGGCACTGTGGTTAAATAAAACACTAAAAAAGCTACTGAAAGCCAAAAAGATAATAATTTTTTATAATTTAGAATTCTATCGGAATTTAACAATTCAATAAAAAATAAAATCACAATAATACTATTTACAACCCCTTCTATAGGCACAGTGTACAAAGTATAAAAATCAAAATAATAAAAAAGAAAATAAATTAAGTTAAAGACCAGAACTAATACTTTTAAAATTTTAATTCTCGTTTTATTTTTTAATAAATGGTAATAAATTAAGGCGAAACTATTAAATTCAAAAAAGGTATAAATATCAAAAAGGATTAGATTGTTTACCTTAAAAAAAACTGAATTAATGACATCAACAATTACAATAATTAAAATATAAAGTATAAAATATTTATAGAAAGGATAACTTTTATAACGTTTATATAAAAATAGTGATAACAACAATGTTAAGTAAGGTAGCCATACACCAAGTTGTTTGATAAATAAACCATCGTCTGATACCATACCTTATTACTTAATATGGTGGGTTTAATGTTCCTCTATTTAAAACAGAACTATCATCAGAACCTATTTGGAAACTAAATATACTAGCCCTATTTACCTTTTTGGTGGTTTCATCTGCATATTCATGTAAAACACTTTGCATAGATACTGGTTTCCTCATAGTAGATTTCAATGGTTCATAAGCTACATTTTTACCTTTAATTTTAGCTGTAGGTGCTATCATAAAAGTAACTCTATTTCTATATTCAGGTATTTTATAGTCTGAAGGATAAGCACTAGTAAATATTTTTATTCCTGTTAATACAATTTCTTTTTCTGCTGAAAGTCTTTTAACATAACTTAAATATTGTTCTAATTCTTCAATGGTAAAAAATTCAGAAACTGTTGCAATCGTATCTTTTCCTTTTGATTTTTTTTTGATATAACCATCCAACACTTTCTTTTGTCCATTGTCATATTCTTTAAACATAGCTGCCATTTCTGGATACGTAATTGCTTGTGATGGTCTTTTACTTGATGCCATTTTGACTTGCTTATTACTTTCAGAAGCACAAGAAAGGATGAAACTTGATACTACTAAAAATGTAAATAGTTTAAATATAAGAGATTTCATTGTTCAATTAAGTTATATATTAATAAATACTAAAAATACAATTTAAATATAGATAAGATTCCTATTCGAATTAAAAAAGGGGTTTTTCCTTAATGAATTTGAGTGTTTACAATGTGGATCAATTCAATAAAAAAATGGAACTTTGAGGTAAGGAAATAGAAAAAATCTCGCTAGGGAAAATTGCAAAAAAAAACATCTTTAGAAATGAAGATGTTTTTTTAATTACAAAATTTACTCCATAAAAAAAGCTCAAAATAGCAACTATTTTGAGCTTAATTTATATATGAACAATATATTTTAATCTGCTAAAATAATCGCCTTATTATCATTTAATTCTAATGTTCCAGAACTAATTTTTAATGTTAAAATTTTGTCGTCATTAACGTGTGGTATTAATTTACCATTTAAATCATCCAGCTCTATATGTTGCTGTGTATGAATGTGTATATTTACAACACCTTCTTTTAACACAGACACCACAGGAGCGTGATTATTTAGCATTTGAAACTCTCCATTTACACCAGGTACCGTTAAAGAATCAACTTCTGATGAAAATAAAATAGCCTCTGGAGTTACAATTTCTAAAAACATAATTTTGCAGTTTGCAGTCACCAGTATTTAGTTTTTAATCAATAATATTGACTTTCAAACTAAATACTATTAACTATTTTTTAAGCCTCAGCTAACATTTTTTCACCAGCATCAATTGCATCTTGAATTGATCCTCTTAAGTTAAATGCTGCCTCTGGATATTTATCTAACTCACCATCCATAATCATATTAAACCCTTTAATAGTGTCTTTAATATCAACTAAAACTCCTGGAATACCAGTAAATTGTTCAGCTACATGGAAAGGTTGAGACAAGAAACGTTGTACACGTCTTGCTCTGTGAACTACTAATTTATCCTCTTCAGATAATTCTTCCATACCTAGAATAGCAATAATATCTTGTAATTCTTTATAACGTTGTAAAATTTCTTTTACTCTCTGTGCACAATCATAGTGCTCATCTCCTAAAATGTCTGCTGTTAAAATTCTCGAGGTAGAATCTAAAGGATCTACTGCAGGATAAATACCTAATTCAGCAATTTTACGAGATAATACAGTTGTAGCATCTAAGTGAGCAAACGTTGTTGCTGGTGCTGGATCTGTTAAATCATCTGCAGGTACATATACTGCTTGTACAGATGTAATTGAACCTTTTTTAGTAGATGTAATACGCTCTTGCATTGCTCCCATTTCTGTAGCTAATGTTGGCTGATACCCTACTGCAGAAGGCATACGTCCTAAAAGTGCTGATACTTCAGAACCAGCTTGTGTAAATCTAAAAATATTATCTACGAAGAAAAGCACATCTTTACCTTGTGCTTCTCCTGCACCATCTCTAAAATATTCAGCAATAGTTAAACCAGATAATGCAACACGTGCACGTGCTCCAGGTGGCTCATTCATTTGTCCAAATACAAAAGTTGCTTTTGAGTCTTTCATTCCAGATTTATCTACTTTTGATAAATCCCATCCTCCTTCTTCCATAGAATGCATAAAATCATCACCATACTTGATAATTCCAGATTCTAACATCTCTCTAAGTAAATCGTTTCCTTCACGAGTTCGTTCTCCAACACCTGCAAAAACTGATAAACCACCATGTCCTTTAGCAATGTTATTAATTAACTCTTGAATTAACACAGTTTTACCAACTCCTGCTCCACCAAACAAACCAATTTTACCTCCTTTAGCATAAGGTTCAATTAAATCGATTACTTTAATTCCTGTAAATAAAACTTCTGTTGATACAGATAAATCTTCAAACTTAGGTGCAGCTCTGTGAATAGGCAAACCATTTTCACCTTCCTTTTTTAAGTTACCTAAACCATCAATGGCATCTCCTGTTACGTTAAATAGGCGTCCGTAAATATCATTACCTATTGGCATTTGAATTGGACTCCCAGTAGCTATAACTTCTGCTCCTCTTTGTAAACCATCAGTAGCATCCATAGAAATTGTTCTAACAGTATCTTCACCAATGTGTTGTTGTACTTCTAAAACTAAAATAGAACCATCCGCTTTTTTAATCTCTAATGAATCGTAAATCTTAGGAAGCTCATTTTCAGTATTGAATTCAACGTCAATAACTGGCCCAATGATTTGAGAAACTTTACCTGTTGTTGTAGACATTTTGTATCTAAATTAAATTATTATTTGTTGATAGAATTTTTTATTCTTTTAAGAATGTGCAAATTTACCTTTTTTGAATGGAACTAAAAAGTTATTTTAAATAAAAAAGCCTCATCAATAGATGAGGCTTTTTTTGAATAATTTATTAAGGTCTAGTTATTTAATTTAACTTCAACTCTTCTATTTTTAGCTCTACCAGCTACAGTGCTGTTAGATGCTACTGGTTTTGATTCACCAAATCCTTTAGCACTTAATCTAGTTTCCTTAACTCCGTTTTTGGTTAAGTAATCTTTAACTGCATTTGCTCTTTTATCCGATAACATTAAATTGTAAGCTTTAGTACCTGTACTATCAGTGTGACCTTCAATACTATATTCAGAAGCTGGATATTCGTTCATAACTCCAATCATACCATCTAATTGTTGAGTAACCCCAGCTTTAAATGAAGATTTTCCAAAATTAAATAATATTGCTTCTGATAAAATTTCCTGAGATTTTTCATTAGGTATTTTTAATTCAGGACAACCAGAATTAGATGCTACACCAGCTTCTTTTGGACATTTGTCATCTTTATCTAAAACTCCATCTCCATCAGTATCTGGCCAAGGACATCCATTGTTTGCTGCTGGACCTGAAACAGAAGGACATTTATCGTCTTTATTTACAACACCATCTCCATCAGTATCTGGACAACCTTTATTGGCTTTTGTACCACTTTCATTTGGACACATATCGTCTTTATCAGCAACACCATCGCCATCTGAATCAGGACATCCATTCATAGCTGCTAAACCAGCTGTATTAGGACAAGCATCATCAGAATCTTTGATACCATCACCATCAGCATCTGGACAACCATTGAATTCTTCTAAACCTGCAACTTCAGGACAAGCATCATTTTTATCGTACACACCATCACCATCAGTATCCGTTCCTCCAAATTGAATTAATACACCTAAAGAAGTTTGGATATGGTTTTCTACTTCATCTGAAAAACCATATTTTGAACCATGCTGGAAACTTAATCCTAAATTATCGTTGAACCATGTATTAAACCCAAAACCAGCACCTAACATACCTGCTCCTTGAGAGTCAGCTGAAACATATTCCCCTCCTATATACACAAAAGGATCAAACCAACCAGTGTCTCCAAACAAATTATTTAAGTCGTACTTAACATTTAAACCAACAGAATAATATAGGAAATCAGAATCATCCTCAACATATAAGTAAGTAATTTTGTTTAAAGACCCAGCTAATTGTAATGAAAACCCTTTTTCTAAATATCTTTCTGCGGTGATACGAGATATAGAAGGTAAAAAATTCCATTCTTCACTTCCTAAGTGGTCTAAAGCTTTATCAATAAAACTTGCTCCAGGGCTATAAAAATCTACAATATTCACACCAAAGCCTACAGCCCACGGATTATTTTCATCTTGTGCATTAAGGTTGTTTACCGTAAACAACACAAACAAAGCTATCACAGCTAATTTTAATCGTTTCATTATCAAATTTTTAAATTAAAAGTTCTTTTTTATTACTCGCAAAAGTAAGTTGTTAAAACTGATTAACAAAGACAAATCTACAAAATATTACTAAAACCACAAGTTTTTACATGTTCTAAATAACGTTCAAGTGTTTACCTACTTTTATAAACGCCTCAATTGCTTTATCTAAGTGAGCTTTAGTGTGCGCTGCAGATAGTTGAACCCTTATCCTTGCTTTTTCTTTTGGAACAACTGGAAAAAAGAAACCAATAACATAAATTCCTTCTGTCAAAAGTTTATTTGCCATGAGTTGAGATAATTTAGCATCATACAGCATAACAGGAACAATAGCAGCATCTGCACCAACTAAATCAAAACCAGCTTTTTTCATTTTTGTTCTAAAGTAATTGGTATTCCATTCTAATTGATCCCTAAAAGATGTGTCTTCAGCAATTAAATCAAACACTTTTAAAGAGGCCCCAACAATTGCAGGTGCTAATGAATTTGAAAACAAATAAGGTCTTGATCGTTGTCTCAGAATTTCTATAATCTCTTTTTTACCTGTGGTATACCCCCCCATTGCTCCTCCAAGAGCTTTCCCTAATGTTCCTGTTACAATATCAACTCTATCCATCACATTTTTTAACTCAACAGTTCCTCTACCAGTTTTACCAATAAAACCAGTTGCGTGACATTCATCAACCATAACCATAGCATCGTATTTATCTGCTAAATCACAGATTTCATCTAATTTTGCCACAATTCCATCCATAGAAAAAACACCATCTGTAACTATAATTTTAAAACGGTGCTTTTGTTTATTCGCTTCAATCAATTGCTTTTCTAAAGAATTCATATCATTATTATCATAACGATAACGTGCTGCCTTGCACAAACGAACTCCATCTATGATAGAAGCATGATTTAGACTATCTGAAATAATAACATCATCTTTTGTAAGTAATGGTTCAAAAACGCCACCATTTGCATCAAAACAAGCAGCGTATAAAATAGTATCTTCTGTTTGATAGAAATCTGCTATTTTTTGTTCTAATTGTTTGTGGATATCTTGAGTTCCGCAAATAAAACGTGCCGAAGACATACCAAAACCATGCGAATCCATGGTGTCTTTTGCGGCTTGAATTACCTCTGGATGATTTGATAAGCCTAAATAATTATTTGCACAAAAGTTAATCACTTCTTCTCCTGTAGATATTTTAATAACTGCATCTTGCGAAGAAGTAATAATGCGTTCTGATTTGTATAACCCAGCTTCTTCAAGCTGCTGAAGTTCTTTTTTTAAAGCATCTTTAATTTTTCCGTACATTTTTTATTGATTTAAGAAAAACAAAGTTACAAAGTTTCTTTCTATTGATTAAACTTCAAGAAGCTCAATTGAATCATTCATATAAATGAGGAGTTTTTTATCTACCTTAACATCCATGGAATGTAAAACTTGCTCATATTTTAAAAGCTGTTGATGGTGTGCTTTTGAGGGATTACCAGTCTTATAATCAATTATCACTACTTTATCATCTACAAAAACTAATCGATCTGGAATGATAACTTGATGATCGATGGCTACAATTTCTCTCTCATTATATATAATGACATCTTCAGAAAAATAATTTGCAATTTTTGGATGACTCACAACCTCTTTGATCGTATTTGATATTAAAAATAACTGTTCTTGGTTTAAAATACCTTGTTGATGATACTGAGAAAGCACATTGTCTATATCCTTTTTTGAGTAAATTTTTGCAAAAATCTCATGTAAAAGATTTCCAAAATCAATAGCTTTTCCTTGATCTGTATTCCAAAGTTTTGATGAACTTGCCAACAAAACCAAATTATGATCTTGCCAAGGTGTAGAAATAAAATCTTGTTGAATTTCTGCCACAGATTCTTTATTATTTTTTAAACTGACGCTATTTTTCTCTCCAAATTGATATTCTAGCACCTCATCATTCCAAAGATGTTGCTGTTTTAAAAAGTTGATAAAAACCCCTGAATAAAAATTCGTGTTTTCTTCTCCTTTAGAAGATATTTTATATTCAGTAATAATATGCAACTGCTCAACTGCTCTAGTTAAAGCAACATATAATAAGTTAAAATTATCCAGTTCCAACTCTTCTCTTTGCTGATTATAAATTGCCAAACCCCTATCATTTACCAAACTCAAATCTTTATTATAAGACACCAAAAGTTCGTCAAATTTTTCAAAATTATCGGGCAATTTATCAAGCCAAACTTTTGGATTGATTTGACGATAAACGTCTACATCACAAGGAAAAATAACCACAGGAAACTCTAATCCTTTAGATTTATGAATGGTCATTACTTGAACAGCATTGGCGCTTTCTGGTGCAACAATACTAAGTTTATCTTTCTTCAATTCCCAAAATTCTAAGAAATCGATAATTGAAGTCCCTTTGCGTTGTTGTTCTAAAACAATATCTAAAAAGAATTGAACATAAGCATCAGAAGAATTTATGAGTTGAAACCCTCTAATAATAGCTTCAACTTTCTCGTAAAAAGGATTTTGATGAAAATTTAAAATATTAAAAGTAACTGCGTATTTTTTGAGTTCGGTAAATAGTGAATCATTATCAAATTTTATAAATTGATGATAAAATTGATGCTCAGGTTTATCAACTTTTAAATGCTGATACAAAAAGTACAAAACTTCAAAACGAGTTTCTTGATCAGATGGATTTTGAATCATCTGCAACACATCTATAATAAAATTTACCTTACTACTATTTTGCAATAGCAATGTTTCTGAAGATACAATTGCAATTCCGTTTTCTGATAAATAATTAGCAATTGCAATTCCGTCTTTTTTGGTTCTGGTTAACACACAAATGTCATTGAAAGAAAACTGATTTTTTAATTGATGAATTTTCTCTAAAACTTTTTTTGGATATTTTAGTTTTTCATCCTCTTTAGCTTCTTCTTTTTGTAAAAAATCTAACGCAACGTATCCTCCTTTTTTGCTATTTTCTAATTGTTGATTTCCTTCTAAAAACAACTTTTTGTAAGCATCATTTTGAAGAAAATTGGCTGTGTGTTGGAAAAATGAATTATTAAAATTAATGACTTCTGAATAACTCCTAAAATTGGTATTTAGAGTTTGGATTTTCTTTTCTACAAAAAACGGATTTTCTTCACCTGTTCCTAAATTGATAAACTGTTCTGCTTTTCCACCTCGCCATCTGTAAATAGCTTGTTTCCCATCACCTACCAACAACAAATTACTGTTTTCTTGTGCCAAAGCATTGTCTATCAACGGAATTAAATTCTGCCACTGTAATACGGATGTGTCTTGCATTTCATCAATAAAATAATGCTGAAAACGTTGCCCAATTCGCTCATAAATAAAAGGCGCTGGTTGGTCTTTAATATTATCAGCAATCAATAGATTAAACTCTGCATTTAGTCTGATATTATTCTCTTCTTTTATCGTTTCTAATTCTTGATTGATATTATTTAAAACCGCTAAAGGAATGATGCTTTTTAAAGCTAATTTATGCAATACAAATTGACCATAAATATCTTTTGATTTCTGATAAAAATCCACAATTTCAGGAACAATATTTTCTATGGTTTGTGCAATTGCATTTGAGGTTGATTTGGAATAATATTGATGATTATCAATCGCTTTTTCAATAGTTGCACTGCGTGTAACAAAACTAAAATTAAATCCTTTTTGATGAATGTCTGTAAAAAACTTTGGAATTGTGCCTCGCATAAAATCCATGGTTTCTAAATCATTATCAGCAATTAAATTTGAACAATTTTGTCCGATTTTCTGAAACGATTTTTGTAATTCTTTTTGATTTAGAAACAGTTTCTTTTTTAGATTCGTAAAGTCATCTAACTGTTTGTCTGCTAATTTTCTAAAATGTTTTACGTCATCTTCATTTAAGAGAATTTTAGCGAATTCGTTTAAGTCTCTAGAAATATCCCAAGATTTGTCATTATCCGTTTTGTCTAAAGAATACTCAATTAAAATATTAGTAAGTTTTTTATCTGTTCCAATCTTTGAAATAAGCAGATCAACAGCTTCATTCAATAACGAAACAGCATCCATTTCTACTTCAAAATTGAGAGTCAAACCTAAATCATAAGCAAAACTCTTAATGATTTTATGTGTAAAACTATCAATAGTAGTGATTGAAAACGCTGAGTAGTTTTGTAAAATAACATCTAAAATCTTTTTGCTTCTTTCTTGAATTGTATTTTTATCAACAGTAATTTCTTGAAGAATGATTTCTAGTAAGTCACTTGTTTTTCCGTCAGCAAAATCTTCTAAATTTTGCAGAACACGTTCTTTCATTTCGCCAGCAGCTTTGTTGGTAAAAGTGATTGCCAATACTTTTTGAAAAGTATAAATATCTTCTGAAGTCAAGAGAACTTTAAGATATTCTTTTACTAAGGTAAAGGTTTTACCACTACCAGCTGAAGCATTATATACTTGAAAAGTTGAAGGTTGTTGCACAATTTCTTTTTATACACGAGTAGCACGAATCTACATAAATAAACTTAAAATTATGACACAGATTTCATAGATTTTCACTGATAAAAATAAAATTACGATTGGAGTTCCTTCCCTTTTGGAAGGCTAGGATGGGATTAACCTAATCCAACATCTAAAGACATCATTACAATAAAACCACCAATAAAACCGAGTGTAGCTACATCTGTATATTTGTCTCTTTGGGTTTCTGGAACCACTTCTTCAATTACAACAAAAATCATTGCTCCAGCAGCAAAAGCCAACGCATAAGGTAAAATTGGTGTAAAAAACGAAACTGCTAAAGCTCCTAAAACAGCAGCAATAGGCTCTACAATTGCAGATAACTGTCCAAACCAAAAACTTTTAAATCTACTTACGCCTTGTCGTCTTAAAGGCATTGCTACAGCAAAACCTTCAGGGAAATTTTGAATTCCAATTCCGATAGCTAAAGAAATAGCTGCAATAATCATTTCTGTTTGTTCAACACCTACTAAGGTAGATGCAGCCCCAAAAAGTACACCAACAGCTAAACCTTCTGGAATATTGTGCAATGTAATTGCTAAGACTAATAGAGTTGTTCTATGCCAATCAGTCTTTACACCTTCTTTCTCACTTTCTTTAAAGTTGATGTGTAAATGAGGTAACCACTTATCCATACCAAATAAAGCTAAAGCTCCCATAGCAAAACCAATTGCAGATGGTATAACTTTTATAAAACCTTCTCCAGGGCTATTGTCAATGGCTGGTGCTAGTAAACTCCAAAAACTTGCAGCAACCATAACACCACCTGTAAAACCTAACATTCCGTCTAAAACAGCTCTGTTCATTTTCTTAAAGAAGAAAACCAAACCTGCACCTGCAGCTGTTAATCCCCAAGTAAAGAGTGATGCATATAATGCTGCTTGAATAGGGTGTTCTTTTCCAAAATCAACAAGTTGATCAAATGTGCTCATATTTTTCTAATGTATAAATTGTTAGCGATTTTATTTGAAATAGATAGTTTCTTATCTCCAATTTTAATGGATAAAGAATCGTCAAAATCTTCTTTTTCTAAAACCGTTATTTTTTTTCCTAAAGTAATGCCTTTTTTATCTAAAAACTGCAAAAAGTCTGAAGACGAATCATCAACACCAATACAAATGCCACTTTCGTTTTTAGCTAAGGTTGACAACAAACTCTTATCGATTGTTTTTAAATTTCCAGCTTTATCAGGAATTGGATCTCCATGAGGATCGTGCGTAGGAAACCCCAATAGAGCATCTAATTGATTGATTAATTTAGGCGATTTTATATGCTCTAATTGCTCTGCAACATCATGCACTTCATCCCAAGAAAAATTTAATTTTTCAACCAAAAAAACCTCCCATAATCGGTGTTTTCTAACAATATTTGCAGCTGTTTTTTTCCCTAAATTAGTAAGTTTTACTCCTTTATACTTTTTGTAAACTACCACTTTTTTATCAGATAGTTTTTTAATCATATCTGTCACAGAAGAAGCCTTAGTTTCTAATTGTTCTGCAATAGCATTGGTACTGATACCCTTATTAGAATCTAATTCTAAGTGATAAATTGCTTTTAAATAATTCTCTTCAGAAAGGGTATACATCTCTAATAATTAGGCAACAAATATAAACTTTTTATTTTTATCAAAATATATTTTTAGCCTTATCTAAAAATATATTTATATTTGTAAAAATTAAAATTTTGAAACAGCTAATTTATATTCTTTTTTTATTGACATCGAGTTTTATATTTGGACAGACTATCTCTGGAAAAATCACATCAAATAAAGGCAAAGCTATCCCTTTTGCTTTTGTGTATGTAAAAGGAGCAAACAATGGAACTTCATCTGATATTAACGGTTTTTATCAACTTGAAAATGTATTTGGCAAAGTTATTATTGAAGTAAGCTATCAAGGTTATCGAAGAGCAAATAGTGAGATTACAGTTTCTAGAAATGAAAACAAAACGCTAAACTTTGAATTACTTGAAGATCAATTGGGCTTAGAAGAAGTTGTAGTTACTGCCACTAGAAATCGTGTTGAAAAAAGAAAAGCGCCTGTAGTTGTATCTACTATAAAACCTAGATTATTACAAGCAACACAATCGTTATCTATGGCAGATGGATTGAATTTTGCCCCTGGAATTCGGGTTGAAACGAATTGCCAAAATTGTGGGTTTACCCAAGTTCGTTTAAATGGTTTAAGTGGTGGATATACACAAGTGCTACTAAATAGTAGACCTGTATTTACTTCCTTAATTGGGGTATATGGTTTAGATCAAATCCCAACAAACATTATAGAACGCATAGAAGTGGTAAGAAGTGGTGGCTCTGCTTTGTATGGTTCAAGTGCTATTGCAGGTACTGTAAATCTAATTACTAAAGACCCTATTCTAAATACTTGGGAAATTGGTACTAACTTAGCTTTGATAGACGGAAAAACACCTGATAGAACTTTAACTTTTAATAATTCTTTAGTTGCTGACGATTTAAATAGTGGAATTTCATTTTTTGGAAATTATAGAAATAGAAACGCTTTTGATGCCAATAGTGATGGTTTTACAGAACTCGTAGCACTTAAAAACACCACAGTGGGTGCTAATGTATTTTTAAAACCTTCTGAAAAAAGTAAGATTACATTAAATTTAGCATCGATTCAAGAATATAGAAGAGGAGGAAATAAATTAGATTTAGCACCACAATTCACTGACATTACAGAAGAATTGAATCATGACACCTTCATTGGCGGATTAAACTACGAAGTATTTAGCAAAGATGATTCTAAAAAGTTTGATATTTACACCTCTATTTCTCACACAGATAGAGATAGTTATTATGGTGGTTTAGGTGGTGGCAGAACCAAACAAGATAGTATTACAGCAAATAATGCTTTTGGTACCACAAAAGATTTGGCATGGATTAATGGTTTGCAATTCACCAAATCATTTAAAAATAAAGATGTATTAACTGCAGGTGCAGAATACAATCACACCAACACAAAAGATGAAATTTTAGGCTACAACAGATTAATAGATCAAACGATAAATTCTTTTGGATTATATGCACAGTACGAATGGAAGCCGTCAGAAAAATTCACAGCGTTGCTAGGTTCAAGATTTGATAATGTTGCTGTTAATGGCAATTATGCTGTTGGCGGTATTAGCAGAAATGTAGATGTAAATCAAAATGCACTCTCACCACGTTTAACCATTTCTTATCAGTTTACAGAAGCCTTAAAATTTAGGGGTGGTTATGCCAGAGGCTTTAGAGCTTCTCAAGCTTTTAATGAAGATTTACACATATCTAGTGTGGGTGGTGAGCCCAGTTTTGTAATACTATCTGATAATTTAAAAACAGAATACTCTAATGCATTTACGGGTTCTTTCAATTTTTCTAAAAACCTAAATCTTTTACAATTAGATTTTTTAGTAGAAGGTTTTTATACCAATCTAGAAAATCCATTTACTTTAGTTAGTACTGGCGCTGTTTTAGCCAATGGATCTATTTTAGAGGAAGTTAGAAACGGCTCTGGAGCAAAGGTATATGGAACTAATTTTGAGTTTGGGGTTTCACCAAATTCAAAATGGCAATTTCAATTAGGAGGAACTTTACAACAAACTTCTTATGACGATTCACAAATTATTTTTGAAACTGATGGTTCTATTGTTGGAGAAACTGATATTATTGTTGATGAATTTGTGAGAACACCCAATTTCTATGGATATTTTAATACAGCTTGGATGCCTAATGAAAAATTTAATATAGATGTTACAGGCACCTATACTGGCTCTATGATAGTACCTCTAGTAATTAGTGATTCTGGATTTTTACAACTGAATGAAGTTAAATCATTTTTAGATTTGAATTTAAAACTAGAATCTCATTTAGATTTTAATGAAAACTTTATGACCACATTTTCTATTGGGTTTAAAAATATATTTAATAATTATCAAGATGATTTTGCTTCAGGGCCAACCAGAGATTCAGATTATGTTTATGGCCCAGGCACTCCAAGAACATTTTTTATCGGTTTAAAGTTTGGTAAATTACATTAAAATGAAAAAAAATAGTTTCCTTTTCTTTTTTATATTGATGATGATATCAACTAAAATCTATACTCAACAAAAAGAAATTAATTGGATAACTTTTGAGCAATTGGAAGATTCTTTAAATATGAAGCCTAAAAAAGTATTCCTATCATTTTATGCAGATTGGTGTGCATATTGTAAAAAGATGGATAGAGTTGCATTCAAAAATGCCGAAGTTATCAATATTTTAAATTCAGAATATTATTCGATAAAAATGGATGTTCAATCAAAAGATACCATTTTATTTGGAGGAAAAACATATCTAAATAAAGAAGTTAGAACTAGCAGAAGGCCAAAACATGAAATTCCGCTTTTATTGGCATCAAGAAAAAACGAGCCTTTTAGTTTACCTGCAAACTTAATTTTAGACAAAAATTTTACAATAAGGAAACGGTTTTTCGAATACTTATCACCAAAAAAAATGGTTTCAATCTTAAAATAGCGCCATTACTATTTTTCCCAAAGTCTTTTATTTCGAGAAGGACTAAAGCTATACACAATACCTGCAGAACCAAAAATATGAGATTTTTGTAATTCACCACCTATGGTACTAACCTTATATATTAATTGTGCATTTAAACCAATATTATTAGCTATCCAAAGTGTGCCTCCACCTCCTACATTTAAGGTTAAACCTGTGTCTAAAAGATTTACAACTCCAACCCCTCCAAGCAGATAAGGTCTTAAAAAAGAATCAGGATTAAAAATGTCATAGCTTAAATTAAAGTCAGAAGAAAAGTATTGTTGCGTATCATTCATAGAATTAGAAAACATTACAGAAATCGTCATTTTATTTCCTAAATACCTACTAATACTAATACCTGGTACAGTAGCAATATACCTACCACCAACAGTAGTACCATCTTCAGCCGAATATAAAACCGAAGCTGAATTTAATCCAATTCCCCATTTTTCGTTAAAATCTTGTGCATTGATACTTAAAACATTAAAAAGTAGTAGAAAAGCGCAAAATTTAATTGAATTAGGTTTATTCATAATCATAGAATTCTACAAATGTAAATTAAGACAAAAGTAACTAATTACTAAACTAATTTATATTATAAATATTATTTTTATCAAAAGATTTTTATTTTAAATCTATTAATGTTTCATATCCCATAATCGAGTACGCGATTTTTTTCTTGATTGATATTTATTACCTAATGAAAAACGATACACAATCCCTCCACTTGCAAAAACATGAGAAGCTTGACTTTGAAAGCCTGAGTTATTGTATTTATATAACAATTGCCCCTGTAAACCAAAATTATCAGAAACCCAAAGTGCCCCACCAACACCAAAATTAACAAGTGGTAGCGTAAAACGAGTATCAATTAAACTACCTCCCACTAAAACGTATACATTTAATAAATTTTCTGAAGTACCAAAATCGTATCGTATTTCACCATCAAAAGTTACGTATCTTTTTTGTTCTTGAATAGATTGCGAAAATGAACCAGCAATTGTTACATTTTTAAACATATACCTTGCAATAGTCAATCTTGGAAATTGCTCTGAAAACCGATAACCAATTTTTTCTAAATCTTTTTCAGAATACAGTAAACCTCCTGCACCTAAGCCAATAGCCCACTTATTTATTCTATCTTGACATTGAATAGATAGGGCTAAAAAAAGTAGTAAAGTAAATAAGTGTGTTTTTTTAACCTGTATGTATTTTTTTTTATCTTTCTTTTCCATAATGTCTTAATTTAACAGCTTTTAAAAACAAATATATTGTATTCGACTAGAAAAGAAAATTCTTGAGGGCTTTTTTATTACATAAGTATAGTACATTTGTAAAAATTTATTACGTTGAGCAAGCAGAACATTGTAAACCAATATCAAAAATCTGCGAGTGTATCGCAGTTCGTTAAAGCCCTTCAACAAGACAAAAACCATTTTCAAATTACGAATTTGGTTGGGTCTTCATTGTCTTTTGTTATTTCAGAAACGTTTAAAAAAGCAGACAAACCATTTCTTTTAATTTTTAATGATAAAGAAGAAGCTGCATATTATTTAAATGATTTAGAACAACTTTTAGGCGATAAAAATGTTCTTTTTTATCCAGGTTCTTATAGAAGACCTTACCAAATAGAGGAAACAGACAATGCCAATGTATTGTTGCGTTCAGAGGTATTAAACAGAATAAATTCTCGTAAAAAACCCGCAGTAATTGTTACTTACCCAACAGCACTGTTCGAAAAAGTTGTTACCAAAACAGAACTAGAAAAAAATACGCTAAAAGTGGGAGTTAGCGATAATTTATCTTTAGATTTTGTAAATGAAGTTTTGTTCGAATACAAATTTAAACGTGTTGACTTTGTTACAGAACCTGGAGATTTTTCTGTTCGTGGTGGAATTATAGATGTATTTTCTTTTTCTAATGATGAACCTTACAGAATAGAATTTTTTGGTGATGAAATAGATAGTATTAGAACTTTTGATGTTGAAACACAACTCTCTAAAGAAAAGCTGAAAAAAGTTTCTATCATGCCAAATGTAGAGAATAAAACTTTGCAAGAAAACAGAGAAAGCTTTTTAAAATACATCTCATCTAAAACGGTAATTTTTACTAAAAATATTAATTTACTCACTGGCAACTTAAATAAATTTTACAAAAAAGCAGAAGATGCTTTTCTTAAACTGTCAAAAGAAATCAATCACTCAAAACCAAAAGAGTTATTTTGTGATGGCGATTTTATTTTAAAACA
The DNA here is from genome assembly GCF_044595335.1 of Polaribacter sp. R77954. Classification (GTDB taxonomy): domain Bacteria; phylum Bacteroidota; class Bacteroidia; order Flavobacteriales; family Flavobacteriaceae; genus Polaribacter. The sequence goes on along the minus strand of NZ_CP138992.1, from coordinate 3,205,834 downwards.
GTTACAAGACTTTACTTTAATAAGTTTAGAATCTGGCACAAAAAACAATCCACATGAAATAAATATTAATTTTAACACACAACCACAGCCCTCTTTTAACAAGCAGTTTAATTTGTTAATTGACAATTTAAATGAGTCCCATAAAGCAGGTTTTACCAACTATATTTTTTGCGCTAACGAACAACAAGCCAAACGTTTTCACGATATTTTTGATGATGCAAAAGAACAAGTACATTACGAAACTATTGTTTTTCCTTTGTATCAAGGTTTTGTTGATGTAGATCAAAAATTAGTATGCTACACAGATCATCAAATTTTTGAACGCTATCATAAATTCCGATTAAAAAATGGTTACGCTAAAAAGCAAGCCATCACTTTGCAAGAATTAAATAAGCTTGAAATTGGCGATTATGTAACACACATGGATCATGGAATTGGTAAATTTGGTGGTTTGCAAAAAATTGATGTTCAGGGTAAAAAACAAGAGGCCATTAAATTAATTTATGGCGAACGAGATATTTTATATGTCAGTATTCATTCTTTACATAAAATTTCTAAATTCAATGGTAAAGATGGTAAAGCCCCTAAAATATACAAACTAGGCTCTGGTGCTTGGAAAAAAATCAAACAAAAAACCAAAGCCAGAGTTAAACACATTGCTTTTAATTTAATTCAGTTGTATGCCAAAAGAAAATTACAAAAAGGTTTTGCTTTTGGGCCAGACACCCACATGCAACACGAATTAGAAGGAAGCTTTATGTATGAAGATACTCCAGACCAATTTACTGCGACCCAAGCCGTAAAAAACGATATGGAAAAAGCACAGCCTATGGATAGACTGGTTTGTGGAGATGTTGGTTTTGGTAAGACAGAAGTAGCTGTAAGAGCTGCTTTTAAAGCTGTTGATAATGGAAAACAAGTCGCCATTTTAGTACCTACAACTATCTTAGCTTTTCAGCATTATCAAACCTTTACAGAACGATTAAAACAGTTTCCCATAAAAATTGATTATTTAAACCGATTTAGAACTTCAAAACAAAAAACCGCTGCCATTGATGGCGTAAACGATGGTTCTGTTGATATTATTATTGGTACACATCAACTAACAAATCAACGTATTAAATTCAAAAATTTAGGGCTTTTAATTATTGATGAAGAGCAAAAATTTGGAGTTGCTGTAAAAGACAAACTAAAAACGCTAAAAGAAAATGTAGATACTTTAACCCTAACTGCTACTCCAATTCCAAGAACTTTACAATTTAGTTTAATGGCTGCAAGAGATTTATCTGTCATAAAAACACCACCACCAAACAGACATCCCATAGAAAGTCATGTCATTCGTTTTGGTGAAGAAACTTTAAGAGATGCCATTTCTTACGAAATTTCTAGAGGAGGCCAAGTTTTCTTTATTCATAACAGAATCGAAAATATTAAAGAAGTGGCTGGTTTACTGCAAAGATTGGTTCCATCAGCAAAAATAGGAATTGGCCATGGACAAATGGAAGGTAAAAAACTAGAGGAATTAATGCTCGGTTTTATGGCTGGTGATTTTGATGTTTTAGTATCAACAACTATTATAGAAAGCGGTTTAGATGTGCCTAATGCAAACACCATTTTTATAAATAATGCCAATAATTTTGGTTTGTCTGATTTACATCAAATGCGAGGAAGAGTTGGACGTTCTAACAAAAAAGCATTCTGTTATTTCATCACTCCACCTTATCATATGATGACAGATGATGCTAGAAAACGTATTGAAGCTTTGGTTTTATTTTCTGATTTAGGAAGTGGTATTAACATTGCCATGAAAGATTTAGAAATTCGGGGTGCAGGAGATTTATTAGGTGGTGAACAAAGTGGTTTTATAAATGATATTGGCTTTGACACCTATCAAAAAATACTGCAAGAAGCTATAGAAGAATTGAAAGAAAATGAGTTTGCAGATTTATATCCAACAGATACTTCTAAACCTAAAGAATATGTAAAAGAGGTGGCTATTGATACTGATTTTGAGATTCTTTTTCCTGATGATTACATCAACTCAATCACAGAACGATTGGCTTTATATAACAAATTGGGCACTTTAGAAACAGAAGATGAATTGCAAACATTTGAAACTGAAATTATTGATCGTTTTGGAGAAATTCCTACACAGGTTGAAGATTTATTAGATTCTGTGCGTATAAAATGGTTGGCAAAAGCATTAGGTCTAGAAAAAATCATCTTAAAACAAAAAAGAATGATTGGCTATTTTGTTTCAGATCAACAAAGTGAATTTTATCAAACACCAGCTTTCTCTAAAATGCTAAAATACGTTCAGCAAAACCCAAAAAGTTGTGTTATGAAAGAAAAACAAACCAAAAACGGATTACGTTTACTGATCACTTTTATAAAAATAGATGCTGTAAAAACAGCTTTACACACTTTAAAAACCATTTAATGGAGAATTCTCACATCAAAAACTTAGCATTTTTACTTTTAGCAACGCTTTTTATCAGTACATCAGGTGTTTTAGGTAAATATATTGGTATGCCTCCAGAGGCTATTATTTTATTTAGAGCTTTATTTGCTGCAATTTTTATTTATCTATTTTGTAGAATTAAAAAAGTTGATTTAACCATTCATTCTAAAAAAGATAAAATCTCTTTTTTAATAAGTGGTTTTTTTATGGGCGCACATTGGGTAACCTATTTTTATGCCTTAAAACTTTCTAATGTAGCTATTGGTATGTTATCTATGTTTACATTTCCAATAATGACTGCTTTTTTAGAGCCTTTTTTCTCAAAACAAAAATTAAGCCTTGTGCATGTATTTTTAGCACTTTTAGTATTGATAGGTATTTACTTTTTAGTTCCTGATTTTTCAATAGAAAACGATCAAGCAAAAGGCATTCTATTTGGTGTATTTTCTGCTTTGTGTTATTCATTACGAAATTTAATTACTAAAAAAAGTGTTACTGATTACAACAGTAGCGCAATTATGCTGTATCAATTAATTGTAGTTACAGTAATACTTTTACCTGTATTGTTTATTAGTGATATTTCTAATTTAGAAAGTCAACTGCCTTTTTTAGTATTAGTGGCTTTATTAACCACAGCTATTGGTCACACAATGTTGGTAAATTCCTTGCAGTATTTTTCGGTATCCACAGCCAGTATCATAGGTAGTATTCAACCCATTTTCGGAATTATCATTGCCTATATTTTTATTAACGAAGTTCCTAATAAAAACACTTTTATTGGTGGTAGTTTAATCTTAATCACAGTAGTTATTGAGAGTTTGAGAAGTAAGAAATAATTACTCCATTTATTTCTTTACATATTTGGCAAAGAAATAAAATTATTGTTTCTCCAAAATAAACTACTAAAATCACTTGTGATTTTAGTGCTGTATTGAACATTTAAACTCGTAAATTCTAAGTTAGAATCTTCGACATCAAGATAAGTAAACAGTGTAATTCTTTGTGTGGTAGTTGGTATTTTAGCATCATATAGTTCATGAAAATCTTCTGCCCTTTTTTTTAATATCATTTAGCTTTTTCTTTTTTTGAAAGTGATTTCTTTTTATAATTTCTTCTTTTTTTACAATCTTAAAATCTTTCATATCAAAATATATTTCTCCATTTTGAGAATAATTATCTTTCTCTATGTTGAATGAAATCACATTACAATCTCGACCAGAAATTGTTGGTCTTTAAATTAACCTATATTCAAAGATGGCTTTAATTTAATAACAGTTGATGATGTTGCTTAAGAATGAATCATAGATGAATACATCATGTATTCTCAAATTGAACATATAGACTTTTTTTAGGACTTATTATAAAAGAACCTCCAAGATCTAAAGAAGTTAAAAGCTTATCCAGAGAAAAAAAACAAACAAGATTTTAATGAAAGAATACAAAAATTTATTGAAGCTAACTTTGATACAAATTTGACACAAAAGCTTGGTTTAACTGAAGGAAAGTATAGAATATTTACTCTATTTGCAATTGATAAAACAGGAAATACGATAAATATGATAGTTTAATCACCTCATCAAAAACTAAAAAATGAAGTCCTAAAAATGTTTAAGAAACTACCCTAATTTATCCCAGCAAAACAATGTGGTAAGTTTATAAAAACCAAATACGGTATTCCTATTACTTTTTTAGTTGATTAAGATAATATTTGAAAAGGAGAATAAAAGTAAGAAGTCCTAACAAATTAAATTTATTAGGACTTTTCGGTTTGTCAAGAAAAACTCAAAACTTGAATGTTAGTAATCAAAAGGTATATTAATTATTAAACCTTTTGCTAATGTTTTAGCAGATGTAAATTAAAGTTATTTTTCACCTAATAAATCAATTATAATAGCACAAGATGTATAGTAAACAAATAATTCATGAATGTAATTCCTTCAAAACAAATTACGGACTAATATTCAAAAAAACAACAACAAAACTATAGATTTTACCATGCTAAATTTGAAAATAGACTTTTTTCATGAAACTTGAGTGTATCAGTTATGTGGTACTTAGAAACCTTTTTTATTAAATAAATCTATAGCAATTTTTAATTACATAAGTATAACTAACAAACTTAGTATTTATTCTTTTTCTAAATAGGAATTCTTTGAGTTAATTTGAGTTTGTTAAATACTCCTGCAGCTTTTATAGAGCTTTAAAAATAACTTTATTTTGTTATAAGTTCTTTGCTATTTCTTTAATAAATTCACTTAAAGGAGCTTTAAATTCATCACGCTTTAGTCCCATTTCGATAGTGGTTTTCATAAAATCTAGTTTATTACCTATATCGAATCTTTTTCCTGAAATAACCGTAGCAATAATAGATTCTTGATCTAATATTATTCGCAAAGCATCTGTTAACTGGATTTCATTACCCTTACCTCTAGGGGTTTTTTCTAATGCTGAAAAAATTTCAGGAGTTAGAATATATCTACCTGCAACAGCTAAGTTTGAAGGAGCATCTTTAATGGATGGTTTTTCAATCATATCAGTTAGTTGCAAAATTGTCTCACTTAATTTGTCTCCTCCTACAATTCCATACCTATCAACTTTACTAGGATCTACAGTTTCTACACCAATTACGGTTTGTCCATATTGTTCATAAGCATCTATCATTTGTCTAGTACAGGGAATTACCGAATCAACAATTGTATCTCCCAACAATACAGCAAAAGGTTCATTCCTACAGTGGAAACGTGCGTGATAGATTGCATCACCTAATCCATTTAATTCTTTTTGTCTTATAAAATGAATATTTGCCATTTCTTCAATACTCCGAAGTTCATTGTATAATATTTCATCTTGTTTTTCTAGCAGTCTTCGTTCTAATTCAATATTCCTATCAAAATGATCCTCAATTGAACGTTTTCCTCTTCCTGTTATAATTAATATGTCTTCAATACCAGAGTCAACTGCTTCTTGAACTACGTATTGTATGGTTGGAGTATCAACTACTGGAAGCATTTCTTTAGGTTGTGCTTTTGTAGCAGGTAAAAATCTTGTTCCAAATCCTGCTGCTGGAATCACTGCTGTTTTTATCATTTTTTTTTTGATTTAAGTATTTCTAAAATACGTAAGGTTTAATAACTCTTGCGTTAAGGCGTTTTAATTCAACCATAAGATGTCTCAGCATTTTGTCGTCCTTATAAAACCCTATGATTGCACCTCCTGAACCTGATAGTTTTACAGAAGCACCGCACTTACGTGCCGTTTGCACCAATTCGATATTACTTTCTGAAACATTCATTATTTCACATCTTAAGTCAAAATTTTTATCCATAAGTTTGTAGAGGGTTTTAAAGTCACCCAACTCAATGGCCTTTTTCCCATCCTCTGCACATTTAGCAATTTGTTGAAGTGTATCTATGGTTTTTTGATCACCAGCATCATAATTCTGCTTTATATTGTTTAAAACTGTTCCTGAAACCTTGCTTAAACTCGTTTTATATGCTAGAAATAGATTTGGTAAATCCTTAACATTTAATTGTTCATATTGTCCAAAGCCGTGATTGTCCATGTAGGATTTTTCGAAATCCATATATACACATCCTCCATATACTTGTATCACACGATCCTGTAAACCAGCATTAATACCTAATTCATCTCTTTCAGCAGAGAGTATTAGGCTTGGTAACAACTCTTGTTTAATTTCTATATTATAAAACCTAAGTAAAGCCTTAAAAGTTGCGGTTATAATAGCACTTGATCCTGCCATTCCTACTTGTCTAGGAATAGATGTATGATATCGGATTGAAAAGTTTTTGTTTTCTAGTTTAATGTTAGAATTTTTGCAATAGTCCGTAAATGTTTTAATTGCAGCCTTTACTAGCCTAGTACCTCCATAATAGCCTGTGCTATTAATTTCTTCGTACATATGGTTTAAGTTTCGAAACGTATTTTTATCTCTAGGGCCATCAAGAATTTTTAATTCAGGTGTCTGGTAAAGTTCTATATAGGCACCAAAATTTCTTATACTTACAGAAATGGTTTTTCCAAAATATCCATCAGAGGGATTTCCTAATAAACCAGCACGTGCAAAAACTCTTTCTTCGATTATCATTTAATATTTCCTAAGTTTTTGTTACGAATATAAGAAAATCGAATATATATTAGACAAACAAAGTAAAAAAGTAAATTAAAATCATAATTATTGGTAAGGGCTTATTTTGTTGTCATTTTATGTATCAAGGATACCACAAGAAATCATATAATTTAGGATTTTGCCATCTAAATTCAAATATAGCAATCAATTTATATTGATTTTCGATAATTCAGCCCAACAATTTAATAATTTTTATACTTTGAAATATGTTAATCTAAAAATCGATATAACTAACTAAGCTTTTTAAATATCAGTAGATTATTTCATAACTTTTAAATCAATAATAATAAGTAGGTATTCTATGGATAATTTTAATAATCAGGACCTTTTAGGGTTTATGAGTTAATTCCACAAATACAATACACAAAACCCCATAAAACACAAAAACAACTGATAATCTAATGATTAAAAGTTACGTGTTAGTTAAGCCATAAAGACATGAACCTTGAATAACGATTCCAAAAACCGATGTGTTACCAATTTCACCATAGCCTAATGCTTCTTAGGGGATTTAAATTTAAACAATCTTTCAATCTTACTATCTGTTGAACTTGAAAGCTTACGAAGTAAAAAATAGGTGAATAACGTTTTCATCTATTATACAATGTCTTAAAAACTTAATCTTTTAACCTAAAGTTAAGTTTAAAAGTTAAGTTAATTTAAACTGCAACTTTTCCTTTTATATGAGGATGTGGGTTATAATCTAATAGCTCAAAATCATCAAAGGTAAAATCTTCAATATTTTGTATTTCAGGATTGATTTTCATTTTTGGCAATGGTCTAATATCTCTAGACAGCTGTAGCTCTAACTGTTCTATATGATTGTTATAGATGTGTGCATCACCAAAAGTATGGATAAATTCACCTGCTTCATACCCACAAACTTGCGCAATCATCATTGTAAATAAAGCATAAGAGGCAATATTAAAAGGTACACCTAGAAATATATCTGCGCTTCGTTGATAGAGTTGACAAGATAATTTTCCGTCAGAAACATAAAACTGAAAAAAGGCATGACAAGGAGGTAAAGCTGCTTTACCATTCGCCACATTTTCTGAAAAAGAAATACTTGTATCTGGCAAAACTGAAGGATTCCAAGCAGAAACCAACATTCTTCTAGAATTTGGGTTTTGCTTTAAAGTTTCAATTACTTCTTTAAGTTGATCTACCTCATCACTGTTCCAATTACGCCATTGATGCCCATAAACGGGGCCTAAATCACCATTTTCATCAGCCCATTCATTCCAAATTCTGACACCATTTTCTTGGAGATATTTAATATTGGTATCACCTTTAATGAACCATAATAATTCGTAAACGATCGATTTTAAATGCAATTTCTTGGTGGTTACCATAGGAAAACCTTCACTTAAATCAAATCGCATTTGATGCCCGAAAACACTTTTTGTTCCTGTGCCAGTTCTATCTCCTTTTTCGTTTCCGTTTTCTAAAACGTGTTTTACTAAATCGTGATATTGTTTCATAAGCTCATCTTCTGTCTTCTTAAAGAGAAGAAACTATTTCTAGTTATTAAGTGTAAAATTAAAGAATTTGTGTATTTATAAACCAAATAAATAATTTATCAATAGTTATTAACTATACCTTTTTAAGTTTTAAAATGTGAATTTTATCAGCATTAATTTTCCCCTTTGGGGAAATGTATGAAAGACAAAGGGGCTTTTACCCAATAATCATTCCAGCAATAGTAGCAGACATTAAAGAAGCAATGGTACCACCAATTAAGGCTTTCATTCCAAATTCTGATAACGTTTTACGTTGCCCAGGTGCAAGTGAACCAATTCCACCAATTTGTATTCCAATTGATGCAAAATTTGCAAAACCACATAACATATACGTAGCCATAATTACAGATTTATTAAACGTTAAATGTGTTGCACTTGCTACGTTTTTTAATTCTGCTAATTGTATATAACCCACAAACTCACTAGCCGCTAATTTGATTCCTAATAATTGACCCATTAATGCCATATCTTCTGCTGCAACACCAATCAACCACATTAAAGGCGCAAAAATATAGCCCAGAATAAACTCTAAAGAAAGTTTTTGATAACCTGTATTGGAAGCTATACTATCGTTTAAAGTAGTTATCTCTCCAGCCCAGCCTAAAATTCCATTCACCATAGCAATCACAGCAACAAATACTAATAACATAGCACCAACATTTACTGCTAATCGCAAACCTTCTGTGGTACCATTTGCAATAGCATCTAATACATTTGAACCTATTTTTTCTTGAGAAACAGTAACATCTGTATTCACGTCTTCCGTTTGCGGATATAAAATTTTTGAGATTACAATGGCTCCAGGAGCAGCCATAACAGAAGCTGCTAATAAATGTTTGGCAAACACCAATTCTAATTGTTTATCTCCACCACCTAAAAAGCCAATATATGCTGCTAAAACTGCGCCTGCAACTGTGGCCATTCCACCAATCATTACCAAAAGCATTTCAGACTTATTCATTTTTTCTAAGTATGCTTTTATCAATAAAGGCGCTTCTGTTTGTCCTAGAAAAATATTTCCGGCTACAGATAAACTTTCCATACCAGAAATCCCTAAAAATTTGGATAGCACAATAGCTAGTATTTTTACAACTTTCTGAATGATACCTAAATAAAACAACAAAGAAGTAAGTGCTGAAAAAAAGATAATTGTTGGTAAAACTTGAAAAGCAAAAATATAGCCAAAAGTGTCCATATTGCTTACCATTCCTGAAAACAAGAATTCACTACCCGCTTTTGTGTATTCTAAAATCTCAATAAAAATCCCCCCAATAAACTCAAATATTGCTTGAATAAATTTTACTTTTAAGACGCCTATTGCAATTAACAATTGCAAGGCTAAACCAATACCAACTTTTTTCCAATCAATGGCTTTTTTGTTGCTACTAAATAAAAAAGCAATCAAAATTAAAACTCCCATTCCTAAAATACCTCTCCACAAACTATGTATAGAAAATCCTTGGCTGGGTATAATTTCTGAGGTTGCTATTACTGCATCTGCCTCTTGAGAAAAAATTGAAACGGATAAGAAACAAAGAATTAAAACAACTATTTTTTTCATAATTAGTTTTGTAATTTAAGGACGTTTACTTATTTCGTCTCTAATTTTGGCAGCAAGTTCGTAATTCTCATTAGCAACAGCATTATTCAATTGATTGTGCAATTCTTTTAATGATACGCTTGAAAAATCGTTTGTTTTTTTAGGAGAAGTAACTTCGAAATCTATAGGTAATTCAGATGATTCCTCTTTGTTGTCAATATCCATTTCGTCTTCAACCTTTAAATAGATACCTGCTTTGTCTAAAATATTTTCGTAAGTATAAATTGGTGCATTAAAGCGAACAGCAATGGCAATAGCATCTGAAGTTCTGGTATCTATTACTTCTTCAACCCCTTCTCTTTCGCAAATTAAACTAGAAAAGAAAACTCCATCTACCAACTTATGAATAATTACTTCTTTTACTACAATACCAAAAGTATCTGAAAAAGTTTTAAATAAATCGTGTGTTAATGGTCTTGGAGGTCTAATTTCGGTTTCTAAAGCAATGGCTATAGATTGTGCTTCAAAAGCCCCAATTATAATAGGTAAGGTTCTTGTTCCTTCAATCTCACTCAAAACTAAAGCATAAGCCCCAGTTTGTGTTTGACTGTATGAAATTCCCTTAATGGTTAGTGGTATTAAACTCATATATCATTCTACAAAATCAAAAAAAAGAAATTTTTATAATTGGTTTATAAAAAACTTTTTAAAGGGCACAATTTAATAAAAATAATAGACTGAACCTTTTTATTTTGCTAGTTTTTACCAAAAGAAAAAACCTATTAGTTTACTGTGCTAATAGGTTTTCATTAAAAAACTGTGTTTGAATATTTGAATTAAGCTTGCTTAAAAGCTTTGAGCTTCTCTATTAATTGCGGAACCACTTCAAAAGCATCACCTACAATACCATAATCTGCTGCTTTAAAAAATGGTGCTTCTGGGTCTGTATTGATTACTACTTTTACTTTAGATGCATTAATACCTGCTAAATGCTGAATGGCACCAGATATTCCAATGGCAATGTATAAATTAGAAGCTACAGGTTTACCTGTTTGCCCAACATGTTCTCCATGAGGTCTCCAACCTAAATCTGACACTGGTTTAGAACAAGCAGTTGCTGCTCCTAAAACGTCTGCTAGTTCTTCTACCATTCCCCAATTTTCTGGTCCTTTTAAACCTCTACCAGCAGAAACAACGGTTTCTGCATCTGCAATAGTTACTTTACCTGTTATTCTTTCTACTTTTTCCGATGATACTCCAGAGGCCACAATTGTTGCTTCAAAAGTTTCTGTAGTACCAGAAACAGGGTTTTCAAAAACTCCGTAAGAATTTTTAGCAACACCAATTATTTTGTTTGCTGTTGTTATTACAGTATTGCTAAAACCTTTATTTGAAAAAGCTTTTCTTTTTACCATAAACGGACTTGTTGCACTTGGTAAAGCTACTACATTTGAGGCATAACCTGCATCTAAAGTAACCGCCAATATTGGTGCAACATGTAAAGTATCTATGCTAGAATCTAAAATAATTATATCTGAACCCTGTGCTTGAGCAACTTGCTGAATTACTGATGCATATTGTTTGGCATTAAAAGTACTTAAAGTATCATTAGAAACTGCAATTACTTTTTCTGCACCATAAGTGTATAGTGCATCATTATTATCGGCATTAATGGTTACTGCCACTACTTTACTCCCTAATTGTTCAGCAACTTTTTTTCCATAAGAAACTACCTCAAAAGCACTTTTCTTAAATTTACCATCTGTTGCATCTGCAAAAACTAAAACTGACATATTTTTATATTTTTATCCTGAACTGCTTTCAGGAACTTTTTAATAATTTTATTTATCTTGAAAAAGATTTCAAATCAAATTCGGAGTCATTTAATTACAAAAATTAAATCACTTTGGCCTCATTATGCAATAAATCAATCAACTCATCAATATTATCGGCATCTATTAATTTTACGGTTCCTTTAGGTGCAGGTTTCTCAAAAGATTCTATTGATGTTGCTGGCTCAGTTTCAACAGGCTCAACAATATTTAATGGCTTTTTACGAGCCATCATTATACCTCGCATATTTGGTATACGTAAATCTTTTTCTTCTACAATTCCTTTTTGACCTCCAACAACTAAAGGTAAAGCTGTACTTAATACTTCGTTTCCTCCATCAATCTCTCTAATAGCGGTTACAGAAGCTTCATCAACTTCAAGACCAACACAACCATTTACAAAATTATAATCTACTAGAGTTGCCAACATTCCAGGCACCATTCCACCATTATAATCAATAGATTCTCTACCAGCTAAAACCAAATCATATCCTCCATTTTTAACAACTTCTGCCAATTGCTTTGCTACAGCTAAACCGTCAGTAGCCTCCATATTAACCCTTACAGCATCATCAGCACCAATTGCTAAAGCCTTACGCAAAGTAGGTTCTGTTGATGCTGTTCCTACATTTACAACAGTTACTTTTGCTCCTTGCTTTTCCTTAAACCACATTGCTCTTGTTAAACTAAACTCGTCGTAAGGATTTATTACAAACTGAACTCCATTTGTATCAAATTTCGTATCGTTTTCAGTAAAATTAATTTTAGAAGTGGTATCAGGTACATGACTAATACATACTAATATTTTCATAAAATTCTATTTTATAGTTGTTTTTATCGATGACAAAACTACGGCTTTTTTTTAAAAAATACTATGCATGCATAATAAATTTAAATTATTTAACACTTTTCGAAAAGGATTGCGTATTAGTAATACCATGATTTCTTTATGAGGATTAAAGCCCAGATGTAAGAAAAAAAATTGATCATCATCAAAGTTTTCTTGCTTTAAAAAAACTTGTATTCCAAAAGAGCAAATAATTTTATATCATTGATTTTAAGAATGGTATAATTACATTTTATCAATAAATAATTTCCAAAATCATTTTGTTCCATAAATATATACTCTTTTAAATCTTTCTTTTTTACAAAAATAACTTTTGATTAAATCGAAAAAAATTCTCTAAAAAATGGCATTCCTGTACGTAATACAAAGCTATCTTTATAAAACTTTACATAACGACTGTTTTGAGTGATACTAAATAGCGTGCTTTCAACTCATCATATTTCTATTGAACTTTCTTCAAAGCAATTATCTACTGCAAAGGTTTCCTATAATATAAGCCTAATTGCAGCAGTATTTCCTACTTTCTATTTAAGATACTTTTCACATTTTCTCTTCATGATTGATTTGGATGTAAAAACGCTCATACATACAATCTAATTAAAGAAGGTTACCTATAAACAAACAAAAGGCAATCATTAAAACATTTGCTTCATTGCTGTAATTTTATATCAAAAATACAGATTAAAGATGATGATTCTTTGTTGATTCAAAAAGATCACATACGAATTCATAAAATTCTTTAACTTTATAAATAGTATTCTTAAAAAATGTCAATTAATTGCTTATTTTTGCTTTCCAAAACAAACAACAATTAATTCTATATGAAAACAGTTCAATTCAGGGAAGCAATTTGCGAAGCAATGAGCGAAGAAATGCGAAGAGATGAAAGCATTTACTTAATGGGTGAAGAAGTTGCTGAGTACAATGGTGCTTACAAAGCAAGTAAAGGAATGTTAGACGAGTTTGGTGAAAAACGTGTTATAGACACCCCAATTGCTGAACTTGGTTTTGCTGGTGTTGCTATTGGTTCTGCAATGAATGGAAACAGACCAATTGTAGAATACATGACATTTAATTTCTCTTTAGTAGGGATTGATCAAATTATAAATAATGCTGCTAAAATAAGACAAATGTCTGGTGGCCAATTTAATTGCCCAATTGTTTTTAGAGGCCCAACTGCTTCTGCTGGTCAATTAGGTGCTACACACTCTCAAGCCTTTGAAAACTGGTTTGCAAACACACCTGGATTAAAAGTAATTGTACCTTCTAACCCTTATGATGCAAAAGGATTGCTAAAAGCGGCTATTAGAGATGATGATCCTGTAATTTTTATGGAATCTGAACAAATGTATGGTGACAAAATGGAAATTCCTGAAGGAGAGTACATTATACCTATTGGAGTTGCAGATATTAAAAGAGAAGGAACTGACGTTACTATAGTTTCTTTTGGTAAAATTATCAAAGAAGCTTATAAAGCTGCTGAAGAATTGGCTAAAGAAAATATTTCTGTAGAAATTATTGATTTAAGAACCGTACGTCCTATGGATCATGATGCCATTTTAACATCGGTAAAAAAGACAAATAGATTAGTTGTTTTAGAAGAAGCTTGGCCTTTTGCAAGTGTAGCTTCTGAAATTACCTATAGAATTCAAGATCAAGCATTTGATTACTTAGATGCTCCTATTAAAAGAATTACAACTGCTGATACTCCAGCTCCATATTCTCCTGTTTTACTAGAAAAATGGATGCCAAACTCTAATGATGTAGTTAAAGCGGTTAAAGAAGTATTGTATTTATAAAATACGTTTCTAATATTAAAAAATCCTTTTTGATTTACTTCAAAAAGGATTTTTTTTATTTCCTCTACTTTTCTTTTTAATCTAAAACAATTGCGTAAATTAATAGGTATTTACTTTATAAAATCTAACACTTTCGCTACATTTGTTTCAAAATTTTAACAAATTGATATAATTATGAGCGAAAGTAAACCTTTAACCTTTGATGTTTTAATAGAAATTCCTAAAGGAAGTAGAAATAAATATGAGTACGATTTTGCATTAAACAAAATTCGTTTTGATCGAATGCTATTTTCATCAATGATGTATCCTGGAGATTATGGATTTATACCAGAAACTTTGGCTTTAGACTCTGATCCTTTAGATGTTTTAGTACTTGGTCATCAACCAACATATCCAATGGTGGTAATGGAAGTTAGACCCATAGGTGTTTTTTATATGACTGATGAAAAAGGGCCTGATGAAAAAGTAATTTGTGTACCTGTTTCTGATCCTATTTGGAGTAAAAAAACAGATATTTCTGACCTAAACCCACATAGATTAAAAGAAATTGAACACTTTTTTCAAGTTTATAAAGATTTAGAAGAAAAAAAGGTTGATACTGGTGGATGGGGAAATGCAGAGGCTGCTTTAAAAATTTATCACGAGTGTGTAGAACGTTATGATAATAGCGAACACAAGAAAAAAAGAACCTTTACGATTTAAATTATCATATTCTTAAAATACAAATAAAATATTAAGCTATCTTAAATTTAAGATAGCTTTTTTTATCATATATATTTTCATATTTTTGCTCTCGTTTTAAATTAATCAAATTCAAAAAAAAAATATGGAATCATTAATGATATGGATGCCAATTGCTATGGCAATCCTAGGCCTAATCTACATGTGGATTAAACAATCTTGGGTAATGAAACAAGATGCTGGTGATGGTAAGATGAAAGAAATTTCAGATTACATCTATGAAGGAGCTCTGGCTTTTTTAAGTGCTGAGTATAAATTGCTTGCAATTTTTGTGGTAATAGTTAGTATAGCATTAGCTATAGTTTCAATTATTGTACCAACTACACACTGGTTAATTGTAATTGCTTTTATTTTTGGTGCTGTATTTTCTGCATTTGCAGGAAATATAGGAATGAAAATTGCTACTAAAACAAATGTAAGAACTACACAAGCTGCTAGAACAAGTTTGCCAAATGCTTTAAAAATATCTTTTGGAGGTGGTACTGTAATGGGCTTAGGTGTTGCTGGTTTAGCGGTTTTAGGTTTAACTGCTTTTTTTATCGTTTTTTACCAAAAATTTATGGGAGGAGTTTGGACTTCTACTGCAGACATGACCATTGTTTTAGAAACGCTTGCAGGTTTTTCTTTAGGTGCTGAATCTATTGCTTTATTTGCAAGAGTTGGTGGAGGTATTTATACTAAGGCAGCTGATGTTGGTGCAGATTTAGTAGGTAAAGTGGAAGCTGGAATTCCTGAAGATGACCCTAGAAACCCTGCTACAATTGCAGATAATGTAGGTGATAATGTAGGTGATGTTGCTGGTATGGGTGCAGATTTATTTGGATCTTATGTAGCAACAGTATTAGCGGCTATGGTTTTAGGTAATTACGTAATTAAAGATATGGGAGGAGCCATAACTGATGCTTTTGGCGGAATAGGTCCAATTTTATTACCTATGGCAATTGCTGGTGCTGGAATTATTATTTCTATCATTGGTACAATGTTGGTAAAAATTAACTCTAATGATGCTAAAGAAGACCAAGTAATGGGCGCTTTAAACAAAGGAAACTGGACTTCTATTGTACTAGTAGGGCTTTCTTGTTTTGGTTTAGTTACTTGGATGTTACCAGAAACCATGCAAATGGAATTCTTTGGTGAAGGTTTGCAAGAAATCTCTTCTATGCGTGTGTTTTATGCAACTCTAGTTGGTTTGGTAGTTGGTGCTGTAATATCATCAGTAACTGAATATTATACAGGTTTGGGTAAATCACCAATCTTAAAAATTGTACAACAATCTTCTACAGGTGCAGGTACAAATATTATTGCTGGTTTAGCTACAGGTATGATTTCTACATTTCCATCAGTATTATTATTTGCTGGTGCAATTTGGGCTTCTTATGCTTTTGCAGGTTTTTACGGAGTTGCATTGGCTGCCTCTGCAATGATGGCAACAACAGCTATGCAATTGGCTATTGATGCTTTTGGACCAATTTCTGATAATGCAGGTGGTATTGCAGAAATGAGTGAACAAGAACCAATTGTTAGAGAACGTACAGATATTTTAGATTCAGTGGGTAATACTACTGCAGCAACTGGTAAAGGTTTTGCTATTGCTTCTGCTGCATTAACCTCATTAGCGCTTTTTGCAGCTTATGTAACGTTTACAGGAATTGACGGAATTAACATTTTTAAAGCACCTGTTTTAGCCATGTTATTTGTTGGTGGAATGGTACCTGTAGTATTTTCTGCTTTAGCTATGAATGCTGTTGGTAAAGCTGCTATGGAAATGGTACAAGAAGTAAGAAGACAATTTAGAGACATTCCTGGAATTATGGAAGGTACAGGAAAACCTGAATACGATAAATGTGTAGCAATTTCTACACAAGCATCATTAAAACAAATGATGTTGCCAGGTTTATTAACCATTGGTTTTCCTCTAGTAATTGCTTTTTTACCTTTAGCTTTTGGAATGAATAAATTAGCTATCGCAGAAATGCTTGGTGGTTATATGGCTGGTGTAACTGTATCTGGTGTACTTTGGGCTATCTTTCAAAACAACGCAGGTGGAGCTTGGGATAATGCTAAAAAATCTTTTGAAGCTGGTGTAGAAATTAATGGTGAAATGACCTACAAAGGTTCTGATGCCCATAAAGCAGCTGTTACAGGAGATACTGTTGGAGATCCTTTTAAAGACACTTCTGGACCATCAATGAACATTTTAATTAAACTTACTTGTTTAATTGGTTTAGTAGTTGCTCCTATTTTAGGAGGTCACTCTGAAGACTCAAATGCAATGAATAAAATTAACAACGAAGTAAACATAGCAGTTACTGCTTCTGATAATTCCGATTTAATTGCTGCAACCATAATAACTACAAAAACTGTAGACGGAAAATCTGTAACTGAAACAGAAGAGTTTAGTGGAACATTAGCAGAAATTGAGGCTAAGGCTGCAAAATCTGGTGACATTGTTTCTATGGATGTTAATAAAAACAAAGAAACTAAAGCTAAAGAAGTTAAGATAATTATAAAAGACAAAAACTAGTTTTTAGTTTAATTTATAAAAAAAAGCCACATTTAGATGTGGCTTTTTTATGCAATATATTTACCTTTAAAATAAAAAAATGTCAATTTTTACAAACGATCCTTTACAAATAATTGTTTTTCAAAGCTATGGAACTGAAAATCATTTTTATGCTAGAGGAAGAGCTTTAGAGGACGAAAAAATAACACTAGAAAGTAGAAATATTTTTAAAATTTTACTCAACTCTTGGAAACGTTTTGAAAGTGATGAAATTAAAAATTGCAACCTTGTGGTAACTTTACCTAACCAACATCAAATAAAAACAAAAACAGATAAAAATGGCTATTTTATTATTGATGAAAAAGTTGAAAACTTATCAAACTTAACAACACCTGATGGTTGGTTGCATTATCAAGTTTCATATGCTAATGAAATTGCTAATAAAAAAATCAATAAAAATAATTGTTTTCAAGGTGCATTACTAATCCCTCCTAAAAATGCAAATTTTGGTGTAATTAGTGACATTGATGACACTATTTTACATACAGGTGTTGTTTCTTTATTAAAATGGAGATTGATTGTAAATACGTTTTTTAAATCGCCTTTTACTAGAAAAGCTCTAAAAGGCACCTCTCATTTTTACAGTTTATTACATGCTGGTATATCAAAAAAAAACACAAATCCGTTTTTTTATGTAAGCCATAGTCCTTGGAATATGTACAGGTATTTAGAGTATTTTTTATCTAAAAACAACTTTCCAAAAGGAGCTATTTTATTAAGAGCCATGAGTTCTCTTTTTTCTAAAAATAGAAAAGAAAAACCTCAAAAGCAACAAGAAATCATCAATATATTAAACACCTACAAAACACTACCTTTTATTTTAATTGGTGATGCAGGTGAGCATGATACAGAAATTTATATGCAAACTGTAACTCAATTTCCTAATAGAATTAAAGCTATATATGTTAGAAGTGTAACTAAAGAAAAAAATAATCTAAGAATACAAAATCTTGTAAAAAACTATACAGATACTTTATTTTTACTGGTAAAAAATAGCGATGAAGCCATTGCTCATGCTAAAAAAAATAAATTTATTGCATAAAAAAACTACTTGAAATTTATCAAGTAGTTGTTATAATTTATATATTTTTAATTATACTTTTTTTCTTCCTGTAATTAATGAAATTAAAAAAAGAATAATAAATACTACAAATACAATTTTTGCAATACCAGCTGCTGCCCCTGCTATTCCTCCAAAGCCTAATACTCCAGCTATTAATGCGATTATAATAAATGTGATTGCCCAACGTAACATAGTTTAAGTTTTTAGTGATTAATATTTAAATAGTACTATTACTATTTCTTACACTTCAAATTTAATTCATTAATAAAGAGCTTGTTAACTCGTACCACTTTAATTTTAACTCAAATAAACACTCGTAAAACTTCATCATTATATAAAAAAAAGCTGCCTTATAAAGGCAACTCTTTTATGTATAGTAAAAGCAATTCAGTGTTAATGAATATCTTCTAAAGTCTTAATATTTTCTAATCCAAGTTCAATTTTGTTTTTCTGAGTTTTTAACAACGCTTTTGTACTACTTGGTAAATGGTTTTCACTTAATACTTCTTTATACTCTTCGACTGCCGTTTTTTCTCCTCTAATAGATTCTTCTAACATAGATTCTTCATTATCTAAAGATAACATTGCTTTAATATCCATCCATGCTCTGTGTGCAGTTCCTGTTAAACTTCCACCTTTATCAACTTCTTGATTATAAGACTTTATTTCTTCTTTTAAATCGTGCCCAAAATTGTATCTTTCTTTTGCTTTTGATTCAAAATAACTTTTTAATACAGTATTTTCAATATTATCTGCAGCAGTCTTAAAACCTTTTTCTGCGTCGTAAGTTTTTTCTAAAAGTTCATTTAATTTTTCCCCTACATGTTCTGTGTATGTATTCATTTCATTTTAATTTATATGAACGTTTATTTTGTTTTTATGATGCTAAACGTTTTACATCATGTAATTTTTTGTACTTTTTCTTTCACTTCAAAAGTACAGTGAATTTAAAGCTTCTTTTTGTTCAAAAGATGTAGAGTTTAACTCAAATAAAAGAAATTAAAATTTACAGCTGTTTTCTAATCTTTTTAAAGTGCATTTAAATATGTTTATAGGTAAAAAAAATTATGAATAACAATTTTAACATAAAAATAAACTTGAAATATAAAATCTATTAAAAATTATTTTACATTTACCATTGTCTTATTATTGGTAATTAATTTAACAGTGTAATAATAAATTATGGTACATATTGAGATTATTGCTGATAGTCCTAAAGATTTTTTAGAGCAGCTTCAAGATGCGATAGGTGGAGAAATGACGGAACGTTGGAGTGAGTTTGTTTTAAAAATGAACAACGAAAACGGAATTGGATATATAAGGTACATCCCTTTTGATTGGGGTGTTCATTTACTTGATTTTGAAATAAAATTTCATAAAGAAATACATTTAAACGTAAAATCTCACGACGAATTTAATCCTATTCGTTTTATATATCCTTCTCTGGGTAGCTTAAAACACAAATTTGGTTTACACAATAACGTAAAAGAAGTTGGGCAGTTTCAATCTTTAATTTATACTAATAAAGATGGTGGTTTTAATGATATTATTTTTCCAAAAGATGAACAATTGGCAATTAACATCATTCAAATTATTAGAAAACAGTTTCTTAAAAAAAGAACCACAAATGTTTCTACCTTAAATGAAAAGCTCTATGAAGTATTTGTAGATACAGATCATGATAATAGATTTGCTAGCTATGGTACTTTAAATTTAAAAATGGCAGACCTAATTAAGGGAATACATAAAATTAAAGCTAAAGGTATGCTTAGAATTTTAAAAATAGAATCTCGGGTTTATGAGATTTTATCTATGCATATTCAACAGCACAATAAAATATTAGCTGGAGATAAATTACCAGAAGGTATAAACAAAAGCGATTTAAAAATTGTTAGAAAAATTGGTAATAGTATTTTAACTAATGTTGCAAAAAGCTACTCTTTAGAACAACTTTCATTTAAGTCTGGCCTTACGCAAGCCAAATTGCAAGAGGGGTTTAAATTTTTGTACAACAGAACTGTTACAGAATACATAAGGCATGTACGTTTAGAATCTGCAAGAGATATGTTAAAAAATACAGATTTAAATATCTCTCAGATAGTATATAGTATTGGTTTTAGCAGTAGAAGTTATTTTTCTAAAATATTTAAAGAAAAATATGGTATTACTCCTAATCAATTTAAAAAAAAACTCAAAAAGGTAGCGTAATAAAAAAGCCCTGATATTCAAAAAAAATATCAAGGCTTTAATCAACCAACCATTATAATTATATAATTTATCTTATTTTAAGATTTTTTTTATCAACATTAAAATACCATATTTACTTATGGTTCTAAAAGCTGATGATATCCAGTTTACTGGTTTTAAGAATTCCTCAAAATTATATTTTACAATTTTTAATTCTTCTTTTGCAATTTCTTTTTCAAGTTCTAACTGTCTTAAATCTTTTTCTATTTCAGCAAAAGAGGTGTACGTTTTCATAATGGTTATGGTTTTGATTTATAAAATTGTCTAGATATCTTTGTGATGATTTTTCTGTCGATAAGCTGTCTGAACAAGTAAACGACAAAGCCAAACAATAGTAAAGCAACTCCAACAAGTAAATATCCTAGAGGTGTGTTGTTTAAGTAATCTCCTAAGGCAATTGCACCTGCAATAGACACAAATATTATACCTACACAAAGCAAACTACCAATTAAAAAAAGTTTGGTTAAGCTACTTATAGAATGCGTTAAAATCTGAAATACCTTAAGTTTACTATACTTGTAAGAAGCCTCTATATACTTCTTACCAATGTCAGCTCCATCTTCAGAGGTATCTTTTAAAGATTTTAAAATATCCATATTTTAGGCTGTCTTTTGTAATTTTTTATTTTTTTCTTTTAAGTCTTTCAACTTTTTTTCTAAAGTAGTAATTACATCTTCTGTTTTATGACTTACGTTAGATACTACAGACTCTAATTGTGAATCTAAACTTTCTTTTCTATCTGAATAGGTTGAGGCTACTTTTTCTTTAACATCTGCTGCAGTTTCTACTATTTTATCTTTTGCATTTATAGCTTCATCTGCAATTTTTTGTCGGGTTTTAATTCCTTTATCTGGTGCAAATAATATTCCTAAAGTTGCGCCAATTGCTGTACCTGCTAATAATCCTACAATTGTATTGGTGTTGTTATTACTCATTTGTAATGGTTTTAATGGTTAAACTTAATTTTTTGCATTTTTATGAGCTTCATAATAAATACATTACAAAATTACAAGAAGAGTTGCCTTGCACTTAACTCAAATAAAATGAATGTTAACTCAAATGCCAATAATAGCAAACTGCAATATATTATGAGTTGATTTTTGCGCCAACATATTTATAGAGGCTGCTGTAAGTTGTAAAATTCTTGGATAACCACCTGTTACTTGACAATCTCTCATCAATACAATAAGCTTGCCTGATGGTGTACACTGCACAGTACCTGGCAATACTGATGTTGTTAAAATTTGAGGTAAATTATTGGTAATTTCTTCATTCAACTTATACCCCATTCTACTATTATCATTAGAAATACTAAAGATTTGGGTGCATATTTTTTTTTGTTGATGTGCATTTAATAAATCAAATTCAGGCCCTTGATAACACTCAATTCTCGCTGATTCAAAATGAGTTTTATTCATTTTTACTATTGATTTAGAGGAGTTTAAATCACTTAAACAAGGCATATAAGAAATTGCATCTTTTTTTCTAAGGATAAAATCTTTGGTAATATTTGGGTAGAAACTTCTGCTGTTGAGTTTTACTTCGGATAAAAACCCGCCTTTTACAGCCAAATAACAACGCACACCATAATTCACTTTTCCAAAAGATAACACTGCACCTTTTTCAACAACAATTCTTTTGTTTAGCAATATTGCATGGTTGTTAATTTTTGGTGAAAAATCTCCACCAGTTACACAAATCAGGGTAGGTTTTGTAAACTCTAAGAGACACGCACCCAATGTAATTTCTAAAACAGCAGCATCCAAAGAATTGTTTAAAATTCCATTCGCTAAATCTGCAGCATAAGCATCCATAACTCCAGATACAGGAACGCCTTTTGAAGCAAAACCAAACCGACCTTTATCTTGAATGGTTGTATAAAAACCTGCTTTTAAAACTTTAAGCATTTTGTACCGTTTTTATAAGTTGATATTTTTGCTGTTTAATTTCTGATGCTATGTACTTATAATCCTCTAAAGAAATAGAATTAAATTTGATGGTATCTCCTGCCTTTGCAAAACACGGATTTTGTTTTGCTACATCAAAAAAATTGATAGGTGTTTTGCCAATAATATTCCAACCTCCAGCAGATTTGTTTGGATAAACGCCTGTTTGCTTCCCTCCTATACCCACAGCACCTTTGGCTACATGTAATCTTGGATTCGATTTTCGACTCACATAAAGTTGTTCAGGCAAACCACCTAAATACAAAAAGCCAGGTAAAAATCCGATGAAATAAATTGTATAAATTGCACTAACATGTAGTTTGATAACCTCATCAATACTTTTGTTTTTTGTATTAGAAATCTCTACTAGATCTATACCAAATTCCAAATCATAACAAACAGGTATTTCCCATTGATACAATTGTTGCTTGTCTTTTTTTAAGGTGGATGCGTATATTGTTTTCAGGTGATTTACAGCTGCTGTAAAATCAAAAATTTTGTTTTGATAGATGATCGTTAAAGAATGATATCCTTGAATGACATCTATAACATGAGCTTGATTGTAAAACTTTATTTTTTCTTGAAACTCTAAAATATCTTTTAAAATAGCATCATCAATTATGGCTTTCCATTCCATTAAAATGGCTTTTTCACCAAAACGTTTATATGTAATATTGTTACCCAATTGCAAACCCTTCTTTGATTAAATTTTGATGTAGATATTTTACAATTTCTAAGGCATTTTCAGTATCACTATGTACACAAAAGGTATTTACTTTTACTTTGTTTTCAGCACCAGAAATCGTTTTTACTCTGCAATGTTTCGCCATAAAAAAAGTATGTTCAAAAACTGCTTTTTTGTCTGTTATCAAAGCATTTTTTTGAGTTCTTGACACCAAAGATCCATCAGCATTATAATTACGATCTGCAAATGCCTCATATTTTATATTAATGTTATTTTTTAAGGCAACTAATTCTATTTTAGATTGATAAGGCACATACAATAAAACATCCTTCAAATATTTTTTTGTCATATTAATGAATAAAGTTGCTAATTCTTCATCTTTGGCAATGGCATTATACAAAGCACCATGAGGTTTTATATGATGCAGTTTTTGATTAAAAAATGCAAGTCTTTCTAAAAATAAATCCAACTGAGTATGAATGCTATTTCTTAAATCATCATTAGAAATTCGCATCAACTTTCTACCAAAATTTTCTTTATCAGGAAAAGATGGATGAGCCCCAATTTTCACCTTATGTTTCATTGCTAATTGAATGGTTTCATCCATAGTAATTATATCACCAAAATGACCTCCGCAAGCAATATTGCAAGACGAAATATAAGGCATTAACAAATGCTCGTTTGTAACACCTTCACCAACATCACAATTAATATCAATATTCATTTTATAAGAAGTTAAAGACTTTTAAAATACCTTTTGCACCTAAAAATATAGAAATTGCTAAAATTACAAATCCTAAGATATTTTGCGTTTTTGTATTTACAAAATTGCCTAAAACATTCTTTTTATTCATAATCCACAATAAAATTCCTGCAATAATTGGTAATAACATTCCATTAGCCACTTGCGCGAATTTTATAATTTCTATGGGTTTTATACCAATTGATGAAAATAAAACGCCTAAAAATAGAATTGTAATCCAAACTGCTCTAAAAGATTTCGATTGCATATTTCCTTTAAAACCTAAACAACCTTTGGCTACATAAGCAGCTGCTAAAGGCGCTGTAATGGCAGATGTAATTCCTGCTGCAAACAAACCTAAAGCTAAAAAATATCTGGCAAATTGGCCATATAAAGGCACTAAACCCTCTGCTAAATCTGCTGCGTTTAAAATGTCTTTTGATGGAATTGAAGCTGCTGAAATGATAATTGCCATAGAAACCAATCCTCCAAGAATAATAGAAACAATGGTATCTTTTTTTGCCAACTTTAGATCTTCTTTTTGATGCCATCGTTCTTTTACCAAAGAGGCGTGTAAAAACAAATTGTAAGGCACCACTGTTGTACCAATTAAACCAATAATGGTGAGTAAACTTTTTTCTGGAAATTTGGGCACAAACATTACTTTTAAAATCTCTAAAACATTGGGTTTCGTTATAATTGCAGTAATTACGAAAGAAAAACTCATCAACAAAACCAGTGCAACTAATGCTTTTTCTAAGAATTTATAATTGCCTATGTACAATAATATAAAAGCAATTATACCAATTACAATACTCATCAAATTGATAGAAAATGAATCAAAATTATATTTGAATTCGCCAAAAATGGTTTCTAATCCTAAAATACCTCCACTAATATTTCCTGCTTCGTAAGATGCATTTCCAATAACAATAGCTGACAATATTAAAATGGTAATAATTTGTTTTAAAAACGGAATTTTAATTTCTTCCCTAATAACTTCCGATAATCCTTTTTGAGAAATAACACCCAATCTTGCAGCCATTTCTTGTAAAACAATGGTTGCAATGATTGACAATAACATTGCCCACAACAAATTGAATCCAAAATTTACACCAGCCAACGTACATAAAGTTACTGTACCTGGACCAATAAAAGCTGCTGCTACTAAAGTGCCTGGACCTATATTTTTGAAGTATTTTTTTAGCATAATTATTCAAATATCAATAAAATAATTGTTTAAAAGAAAAAACACCCCATAAATGAGGTGTTTCTGTCCAAACAAATAATAATTAAAAATTACTAATGTGCATAACGTTGAGGACCTCCTCTACGAATTTCTTCGTTCGCAAATTCCTCAAATTGCTTAAAATTGTGTCTAAATGCGTTTGATAATTTAAAAGCGGTTTCATAATACGCTTCATCGTTATTCCATGTTGCTCTTGGGCTCAATAATTCTGTGGGCACTCCAGGACACGTTCTTGGTTGTGCAACACCAAATACAGAATGAATATGGTATTTTTCATAAGTATAATCTCCTAATTTACCCTCTAAAACAGCATTAATCATGGCTCTTGTGTATTTTAAAGGCATTCTTCTACCTACTCCGTATTTTCCACCAGACCAACCTGTATTAATTAGCCAAACATTTACGCCTGCATCTTTCATTTTTTTACTTAGCATTTCTGCATATTTTGTAGGATGTAAAGGCATAAAAGGTGCACCAAAACATGCTGAAAAACTTGGTGTTGGTTCTGTAACACCTGCTTCTGTACCTGCTACTTTTGCTGTATAACCAGAAATAAAATGATACGCTGCTTGTGCTGGTGTTAATTTAGATATTGGAGGCAACACCCCAAAAGCATCTGCAGTTAAAAAGAAAATATTTTTTGGATTTTTACCTATAGATGGCTCTTGTATATTATCAATATGATAAATAGGATAACTTACTCTTGTATTTTGAGTGATAGAAGTATCTGCAAAATCTACAACTCCATTTTTATCTAGAACCACATTTTCTAAAATGGCTCCCTTTTTTATGGCTGCAAAAATTTCTGGTTCTTGTTCTTGTGATAAATTTATCACTTTGGCATAACAACCTCCTTCAAAATTAAAAACAGTGTTTTCTGCTGTCCAGCCATGTTCATCATCACCAATTAAACTTCTATTTGGGTCTGTAGAAAGCGTAGTTTTACCTGTGCCTGATAATCCAAAGAAAATAGCTGTATCACCAGCTGTACCAACATTTGCAGAGCAATGCATAGGTAATGTATTTTTATAAACAGGTAGCACAAAATTTAAAGCAGAAAAAATTCCTTTTTTAATTTCACCTGTATATCCTGTACCCCCAATTAAAGCTATTTTTTTACTAAAATTTAAAATGGCAAAGTTATGTTGACGCGTTCCGTCTACTTCAGCATCTGCCATAAAACCTGGCGCATTTATAACAGTCCACTCAGGTGAAAAGTCTTTTAATTCTTCTTCTGTTGGACGTAAAAACATATTATACGCAAACATATTGCTCCACGGATATTCGTTTACAACTCTAATATTTAATTTATAGTTTTCGTCTGCACAAGCATAACAATCTCTAACATAAATTTCTTTTTCAGATAGGTAATCAACAACTTTATCGTAAAGTTTATCAAATTTTTCTTCTTCAAAAGGTAAGTTGATTTTACTCCACCAAACTTTATCTTTTGTAATTTCATCTTTTACAATAAAACGATCCATAGGAGAACGCCCTGTAAACTCACCTGTATTTACGGCAATTGCTCCTAAAGAAGACGTTACACCTTGTTTTTTTTGTATTGTTTCTAGGTGCAATTCATTAGAGGTTAGTTGGTAACGAATTGTAGCACTTTTGATTCCTAGACGATTTAACGAAATCGATTTCGTATTTGTATCTACCATATCAATATTTTTTTATTTTAAGTATAACACAAAATTACACAATAATTTAAAATAGAAGTATTTTAACCAAAAAAATATCAAATTTTTATCACTTTTTCAATTTCTTTACGAATATTACAATCATTGAAAGCCAACCGATTATAAAAAACAAACCGCCTAAAGGTGTAATAAACCAAATTGATTTTGCAGTAATTGAGGTAATTTGTATAAGATAAATTGAACCTGAAAAACAAAAAATTCCAGCAAATAAAAGGGAACTAATGGTGTTTTTTTGTTTTAACGAAAAACCATCATAAATATTTACAAACAATAAAACAAGTGTATGATACATTTGATAACGAACTGCGGTTTCAAAACTCTGTAACTGATCTGCAGTTAAAGTTTCTTTGAGAGCATGTGCCCCAAAAGCACCTAAAATAACTGCTGACAATCCTAAAAAACACGTAATTACTAAATTTTTAAACATTTATTATTCTTTCTGTTTAATTTTAAACATTATTAATATCTTTACAAAAAGACAAAAATACGGTATTCTTTATGAAAAACATATTGCTTGTTGGTGCAGGAAAATCTAGTTCTTATTTAATAAAATACTTGCTAGAAAAATCTGATGAAGAACCTATTTTACTAACCATTGGAGACATTGATATTGAAAACACCAAAAAGTTAGTACAAGAATCAGAAAAAGTAACTATTGTACAATTTGATGTATTTGATAAAAACCAAAGAAAGGAATATATCGAAAAATGCGACATCGTTATTTCTATGTTGCCTGCAAGGTTGCATCTAAAAATTGCCAAAGATTGTTTAAAATTGGGCAAACATTTAGTTACAGCTTCTTACATATCTAAAGAAATGAAAGCTTTACATAAAGAGGTAAAAGAAAAAGGTTTGGTATTTATGAATGAAATTGGTTTAGACCCAGGTTTAGATCACATCAGTGCAATGAGAGTAATTGACAGAATAAGAACTAATAATGCCAAACTGTTATTATTTGAATCTTTTTGTGGTGGTTTGGTGGCTCCTGAAAGTGATACCAATTTATGGAATTATAAATTTACTTGGAATCCTAGAAATGTAGTTTTAGCAGGACAAGGAGGTGCTGCTAAGTTTATTCAAGAAGGCACGTATAAATACATCCCTTACCATAAATTATTTAGAAGAACTGAATTTTTAAACATTAATGGTAGCAAATTTGAAGCCTATGCCAATAGAGATTCTTTAAAATATAGAAGCATTTATGGTTTAGATGATATCCCAACCATGTACAGAGGTACAATTAGAAAAGTGGGTTTTTCTAGAGCTTGGAATATTTTTGTGCAATTAGGTATGACCGATGATTCTTACTCCATTGAAAATTCTGAAAACATGAGTTATCGCGATTTTGTGAATCTGTTTTTAGCGTATTCTCCTTCAGATTCTGTAGAGCTAAAATTACGCTCTTACTTAAAAATTGATCAAGATGATGTGATGTGGGAGAAATTAGTTGAGCTAGATCTTTTCAATCCGAAGAAAAAAATTGGGCTTAAAAACGCTACACCTGCTCAGATATTACAAAAAATTTTAGAAAATTCTTGGACATTACAAAAAGAAGATAAAGATATGATTGTAATGCAACATTTGTTTGGTTATGAAATTGATGGTAAAAAACATCAAATAGAAAGTAGCTTAATGGTACTTGGTGAAAATCAAATTTATACAGCCATGGCTAAAACTGTTGGTTTACCAGTTGCAATTGCGGCTTTAAAAATTTTAAAAGGCGAAATAAAATCGCCTGGTGTACAATTGCCAATATCTAAAGAAGTATACATTCCAATTTTGAAAGAATTGGAAAATTATGGTATACAGTTTACTGAAAAAGAAGTCCCTTTTTTAGGGTACAACCCCAATCATGTAATTGGTTGAAAAATTACATCAAATTAAGGGTGTGCATTAACCCAAACCTCTCCATCAGAAAAATGTTCTTTTTTCCAAATGGGTACAGTTTCTTTTAACGTATCAATAGCAAATTCACAAGCCAAAAAAGCGGCTTTTCTATGTTTTGCTGATGCTGTTATAATTACAGGAATATCTTTTATTTGCAACATGCCTTCTGCATGATGAATGGCTATTTTTTTAATATCAAATTTTTCTAAAGCCAAATTAGCGATTTTTTGCATTTCTTTAATCGCCATTGGTTTGTAGGTAGAAAAATCGAGCTGGGTAACTTCTTTACCTTGTGTATCGTTTCTTACAGTGCCTATAAATGCAGCAATACCTCCACAGGCGTTATCTTCTACAAAATCATAACATGCTTGTAGGTTTAGTTTTTCTGAAGTTATTTTTATGTAAGTTCTTTTCATCTAAGCGTAAAAATAACAATTCATACTTTATCTTTGCTATTGAATTTTCTATACTTTTTAAAATGAAGAATATCTTTAGAATTGTTAGCTTTTTAGAAGGAGTTTCTTACATACTTTTACTATTTATTGCGACACCAATAAAATATATGCTAGACAATCCAGAATATGTAAAAATGTTAGGAAAGCCTCATGGAATTTTGTTTATGTTATATATTGTTTTGGCAATTGTAATTAAAAAAGAAATGAACTGGAATAACAAAACCTTAGGCGTTGTAATGCTGTGTTCAATAATACCCTTTGGTACTTTTTATGTTGATAAAAAGTATTTACGATAAAATTTTCGGCTCGATTTTTCTTCCCTTTGGGAAGCCTTTATCCTCCACTTACAGGCGGAATTATAGCCACAACATCATCATTATTTAACAGGTAGTCATCATCTGCATACGTTTCATTTACTGCAATTGCGTAAGAGTTTATGTTTGCTAAGTTGGAAAAATTATCCTGTAAAATAATTTTAAAAGCTTCAATTGAGGTGTTTTCAGCAACTTCAATCTCTAACTCAGTTGCTCCTACTAAATCTGTTGTTATTCCAAAAAAAAGTGTTTTAATTTTCATAAGCTACAAATATATACATCTTAAAAAGATAAATCTAATCCCAATAGAATGCCATCTTTTTTAGAAGTTCCGTGAAAAGATCTTATAAAATCAATTCTTAAAAATTTCCATTTTCCAATACCTATATTTTCTAAACCTAAAGAAAACTCAGAATACGGTTTTATATCAGACATAACCATTGCTTTTGCACCAGCAATTAAATGAAAATTTAACTTATTTATCAACGGTACTTTACCCAGCAATGCTCCTTTAAAATTATGTTCTATATGTGTTTCTGCGTATTTGTTATTTGTAAAAAAATTATAATATTCAAGTAATCCAAAATTATTTTTACGATTGCTATCTGTAACTATAAACATTTGATTTCCTTTTACTTGTAAATGATCCATAAAAGCAATGTTTTTTTGCTTTAAAAAAGCACCACCTCTTACATGATAGTGCAATTTTCCATAATTCCCTGCATTAATATTTTGTGTGATGCTGGCTATAAAAACATCTGCATTGAATTCTGAATTATTCGCAGCAAATGTTTTTCTATAGTTTACGCTTAAAGATGGGTATTTACTATTCCCTACATTAAATTTTCGATCGGAGTAAGATAAGTATTTTTGACCAAAAACAAATCTTGCCCCAACATTTAAAGTAGCTATGGTATGCGCTTCAAAAACTGAACTGGTAAAATTATTGGGTTCTAAAGGATTATTGGAAGTATAAGGGGCATTTTTACTTTGCCTTGCAAAAGAGTAATTTGTGGTATTAAACAGCGGTTTTCTGTTTGCATATTCTAAAGAAGACGAAAAATAGACTCCGTTTACAATTTCTTCAGAATACCCAATTCTTGCAAATTCTTTTTCATAAATTTTAATGTAATTTAATCTTCTTGTTAACGAACGAATTAAATTATCTAACTTTTTAATCGGGTTTCTTCTGTTGAATTGTGCTGTGGTTACACCACCTGTAATATATATTCTTGGTCTGGAAATGTCATTCCATTTTCTACTAAAATAAAAGGTGGGTCTTGCTTTTTTTTCTGAAAAACCATAATCTACATCAACTCCTGCAGACCACCATTTTCCTTTATCGTTCTGACTTTTAAAATAACTAGCTCCAAGTGAGGTATGAAACCCTTGCACTGTATTAAAACTCAATTTTTCAATCAACCCAGTAAAAGAAAGCGACCATTTTTCATAAGAATTTCGATACGTATACCCTGTTATAGGTGACAAAAAATGGAACTTGTTTTGTTTTTTATTAATGGAGTCTAAATAAGGTTTCGATTTACGAACCACCTTAATACTATCTTTAATGATATAATCTTTTACTTCTTCTTTTGTTAGTGGCACAGGACGCAACTTATTCCAATACACAGTGTCTTTTTCGGTAGCCTGTTTATCAAAGGTTAGCACCTCATTGGTAAACGTATTCTGATTAAAATCTGGTGAAAAATTATAATTAGAATAGGCTGATGAAAATCGGCCATCAAACTTAAAACCAAAAGCATTTACCTTAAAATCTATACTTTGACTAATTAACACCCAGGCATCATTTTCTTCGGAATAATTATAGTTTTGTTTTAGTTGTAAGGCATCTACCACTGGTATATTTACCTGTGTGCCAGTTACTGTAACATCTGCACCATACAATGCCCAATCATCTTCTACGATGTATAGAGAACCACTAAAAACCGCATCATTCTTACGTTTTGGAAGTACCTTAATTTTATTGATTAGTTTTCCGTTTTTTTCGTAAAAAGTACCTTCTAATTTATAACTATAATAGCTAAACGCATTGGTAGAAATGGGCGAAACCAAGTAGTTTCCAAATTCAACACTGTTGTTATAAAAATTGATATTTGCATCTTCGGCTCTGTTAAAACTAATTCCATTATCTCTTCCACTTACTTTAGATGCAATAATATTTTCTTTAAATTTCTTAGGTTTTTTTTGAAATTTAATATCAGAAAGCGTTTCAGAAAGGTAAATAATTCCACTTCTGGTAGAATCTAAACCTCCACCAAAATCACCCATACTTTGTCCTAAAAATTTTTCTGGAGCATCTTTAATTCTGTATAAACCTCTGCTGTAAAATTTTGCGGTGTATTTGGCAAACTTATTTGTGTTTTTATCCTTATTCGCAATTACATTTCTAATGATTCGATTGGCAGGATTGTCTTTCGTAGAAATCGAAATTTCATCCAACTGAATGTTTTCTTCTTCAAGCTTTATATTTAATTCAAAAGGAAATGAATTAATAGAAACTTCTTTTTTTAATGTTTTGTATCCTAAATATTGAAATACAATACTATATGCACCCGCTTTATTGAGTTCTAAAATATAATCTCCATTATCGTTAGAAGTAGTTCCGGTTACAGTTTTATCCAAATAAATACTCACAAAAGAAAGAGGTTGGTTATTGGTATCTGTTATTTTTCCTTTTACTTGAGCAACAGTTATTGACGAAATAAACAACAAAAGCAGGCAAAAAATTCTTTTCATAAAATTGGCTTTGATTGATAGACGCAAACATATAGCAATTTGTTACCAAAAAATCTTTATTTTTTGGTAAACATTTTGCAATTATTTTCTTTTTTAAAAAAAGTGTATCGTCAATTATAATACCAAAGGAATTTCTATTGTTGTTTTGTGGAATCTCTAACAATTAAATCAGTTTCTAAAATCACTTCTTTAAATGTAGCTTTTTTATTCATTTTTTTATCTTTTATCTCTTTATATAAAATTTTAAATGCTTTTTTTCCCATTTCAAAACCTGGTTGATTTATAGTAGTTAATGATGGTGATATTACTGATGACATAAACCAATTACTAAAACCAACAACATTAATATCTTTAGGTATTTTAATTCCGTTTTTAATAAACTCGGTCATTGCACCAATAGCCACTAAATCTGTATTTATAAAAACACCATCCACATCTTTGTGGTCTTTTAGTAATTGACGGGCGTTCTTTTTACCTTCTTCAAAACTCATATCACCACAATCATTTATATAGACTAATGAAGCGTCATAAGGAATATTATAATCTAAAAGAGCCTGTTTGTAGCCAAGAAATCTATCAATAGAGTTTTGAGGCAATAAAGGCCCTCTAAAATGAGCAATACGTTTACAACCAATTTTTATTAAGTATTCTGTTGCCATATATGCCGCTTTTCTATCATCAATAATCACTTTAGAACATTTTACTAATTTTGCAATTTTATCAAACATCACTAATGGAGTTTGTTGCTCAATTATATCATTTAAATGTTTGTAATCTGCAGTACTATTGGCTAAAGAAATTAAAATACCATCTACCCTTTTACTTAACAACAAATCTAATTGTTTCTTTTCTAGCTCAAAAGACTCATTAGACTGTAAAGTAATTACCAAATAACCTTTTTTTTCTGCTTGAGAAATTATACCCTTAATAACACTCGAAAAAAAGTGATGTACAATCTCTGGAATTATTAAACCAATCGTTTTTGATTCTTTAGTTCTTAAATTTACAGCAAAAGAATTAGGCTTATAATTTAACATAGCAGCCGTTTCTCTAACTAATTTTCTAGTTTTTTTACTTACATCAGGGTATTCTTTTAAGGCTTTAGATACCGTAGTTATAGAAATACCCAATTCTTCTGCTATTTGTTTTAGTGTAACCAAAATATTATATTTTTATAAAACTTAAACTTTGCTTTTTTACCCGATAAATATAGTTAATTATCTTTATCGAAAACGTTTTCGGTAAATCGAAAACGTTTTCGATTTATTTATTTCGTAAAAATACCCCATATAAAAATACATTTGAAAATAAAACAATTAACTTTTTATTAAATTCACATTTAAAATGAAAAAACAATTACAATTTAGAATGGCTTTATTGATGGTTTTAATACTATCAACAACAGCTCTTGTTGCGCAGTCAACAATTTCTGGTACTGTTAAAGACAATAGCGGTAATTTAATACCTGGTGCAAACATTCTCTTAAAAGGTACCACAAAAGGTGCAACTACAGATTTTGATGGAAACTACGAAATTAAAAATGTAGACAATGGAACTTACACAATTGTAGCGTCTTATATTGGTTATGATAATTTCAGCAAGGAAATCACAGTCAATGGAAATCTAAAATTAGATATTATCATTAAAGAAAACGCACAATCATTAGATGAAATTATTGTTACAGGGGTTGTAAATCCGAAATCTAAACTAGAATCTAGTGTTTCTGTATCTACGGTCGGAATTAAACAAATAGAACAGGCATCTCCAAGATCTGCAGGTGAACTTTTTAGAAGCATTCCTGGTATACGTGCAGAATCTTCTGGTGGTGAAGGTAATGCAAATTTTAACGTACGTGGTGTACCTGTTTCTTCTGGTGGTTCTAGATATTTACAATTACAAGAAGATGGACTTCCGTTAATGTTATTTGGTGATACTTCTTTTGGTAATGCCGATAACTTTTTACGTATAGATTCTAATATCGGAAGAGTAGAAGCTATTAGAGGGGGTTCTGCGTCTACGCAAACTTCTAATGGTCCAGCTGGTATTATTAACATGATTAGCAAAACTGGTAGAAAAGAAGGTGGTACAATTGGTGCAACTTATGGTTTAGATTTTCAAACTAGTAGATTAGATTTTGAATATGGTACTCCAATTGGAGATGGATTATATTATCACATTGGTGGTTTTATGAGAGTTGGAGAAGGTCCTAGAGATATTGGTTACCAAGGTAATAAAGGTGGTCAGCTAAAAGCAAACATAACTAAAGAATTTAAAAATGGCTATGTGCGTACGTATTTCAAATATTTAAATGACAGATCTGTAATGTACATGCCTATGCCAGTAGCGTTAACTGGTACAAATGCTGATCCAACTTTTGGTAATCTACCTGGTTTTGACATAACTTCAGATAGTCCACATTCTGTAAACATGCAAAATACATACAGTGTTTATGATGGTAATCCTACACAAAACGATATGAGAAGTGGTAACAACCCTGTTAGTGCTTCAGTTGGGGCAGAGTTTTCTTTTGACTTAGGAGATGACTGGAAAGTAAATGGAAAAGCAAGGTACTCTAACAATTCTGGTCAATGGAATGCTCCATTTACTGCAAACGTAGGTACAGTAGCTGATATTGAGGCTTTAGTAAGAGGAGCTTCTGGAGCAACTGGTGCTTTAACTTTTGAAGATGGTACACCATTTAATCCAGCAAATGGATTGGCTCAAGACATCAGATATTTTGATGTAACTATCGAAGATTTAAGTAACTTTTTTAGCGATATTAAAGTAACAAAAGCTTTAAATGATAATATTGGTCTTACAGTAGGTATGTTCTCTGCAACACAAAACACTAAAATTGGTTGGCAATGGAGTTCTGCAATTTCTGAAGTAGCAGGAGATGGTCAAGCTAGATTAGGTGTTTTTGATGGATTCTCTCAAGGTGGTGCTTATTCTTTTGGACAGCCTGTTTGGGGTAACTGTTGTCAAAGAAAATACAACACTGTGCATAATGTAAATTCTCCTTATGTAGGTGTAGATGCAGCAATTTCTGAAAAATTAAACTTTGATGGTAGTGTTCGTTTTGAAAACGTAAATGTTAACGGGACAATAAACTCTGGTCAATTAAGTAATTTAGATGCAAATGGAGATTTAATTGGTTTTGATTACAACAGTGATGGAGTAATTAGCCCTTTTGAATCTACAATACCTACAATAGCAGGTAATCCTGGTCAAGCAATTAGCGATGATTATAATTTTGTTTCTTATTCTGCTGGTTTAAACTATAAAATAAACGATGGAGCAGCTGTTTTTGGTAGATATAGTAAAGGAGCTTCTGGTAGAGCTGCAGATAGAAACACCTATGGTGCAGATGGTTTAGGAGATGTACAGTTTGATGAGATTTCTCAATTTGAAGTTGGTTTAAAAAAGAGATTAGATAATGGTGTTTTAAATGTTACAGGTTTTTTAAGTAATACAGACGAAGGTATTAGTAACGAGTTAAACAGAACTGTAGGAAATCCTTTTAAAGCATTAGGTTTAGAGGTAGAATCTGCTTTAGGATTTGGAGATTTTAGCATAAATGGATCTGTTACTTATACAAAAGCTGAAATTGATGGTGGTGCAAATAAAGGTAATAAACCAAGAAGACAAGCAGACTTTGTATACAACTTAGCACCAACTTATTCTTTTGGAGCCGAAAAACAACACCTTTTAGGAATTACAGTTTTAGGTACATCTAAATCTTTTGCACAAGATGATAACGTCCTTGTAATGCCAGGTTATGCTTACATTAATGCTGTAGCAAAAGTTAGCTTAACAAAAGGATTATCTTTAAGTGTAAACGCAAACAATTTATTCGATACAATTGGTGTTACTGAAGTAGAAGGAAATGGAAATATTGCTGCTGGTTTAGCTGCTGCAAGAACAATTTCTGGTCGTTCTACAACAATGACATTGCAATATAGTTTTTAAGTAACAAGTAGTTTTTTATTATTGATTTTGAATGAGAAATAGAGCCAATGAAATATTTATTGGCTCTGTTTTTAAAACTTTAAAAACTAAACCTAATAAATCTTATTTTAAAATGAAATATTTCATCATTGCCATCCTTTTACTTAGTTCTCTTCAAAATATTGCTCAAGAAGTGGTGCATCAAAAAAAAGAATCAGAAAAAGAAAAAATGATTGTGTATGGTAGTGATAGTTGCCATAGTTGTTTAGATACAAAAGCTTTTTTAAAAGAAAAAAATATAAAATTCACGTATT
The DNA here is from genome assembly GCF_044595335.1 of Polaribacter sp. R77954. GTDB lineage: Bacteria > Bacteroidota > Bacteroidia > Flavobacteriales > Flavobacteriaceae > Polaribacter. The sequence continues at coordinate 3,169,071 of NZ_CP138992.1, read as the reverse complement.
ATGACATCGATGTAAATAAAGTGAAAGAGCAAGAAATGTTAGTAAAACTAAAAAGAGCTAACATTCCTATTTACACTCTAAGTTTACCAGTAATAGACAACAAAGGAGATGTATTTTTAAACAAAGGTAATCTTAAAGAATTTCTAATCGTATTAGGTAAAAAAATTGAAGAAAATGAAAATTAAAAAACCCACATTAAATTTCTGGCAAATATTTAACATGAATGTTGGTTTCTTAGGCATTCAATTTAGCTTTGGTTTACAACAAACTGCGGTAAATCCAATCTTCTCTTTTTTAGGAGCAAATCACGAAGATTTGCCATTACTCAACTTGGCAGGTCCAGTAACAGGTTTAATTATTCAACCAATTATAGGCGCAATTTCAGACAAAACTTGGTCTCCACGTTTTGGAAGAAGAAAACCATTTTTCTTAATAGGAGCTTTAATTGGTAGTTTGTGTTTATTCGCATTTCCATACAGCCCTTCTTTATGGTTCGCTGTAGGTTTACTGTGGATTTTAGATGTAGGTAACAATATGGCAATGGAACCCTATAGAGCCTTTGTTGGAGATAAACTACCAAACAAACAATTAAGTTTTGGTTATCAAATGCAAAGTTTATTTGTTGGTGCAGGTATTGTTTTGGCAAACGCATCTATATTTATTTTTCAAGATCAATTTGGTGGTGCAGAAAATGTTGATGAAACTGTAAAAGCAATTCCTAGATGGTTGTATTACTCCTTTTTTATAGGCGCAATTTTATCTATTGCAACCATACTTTGGTCGGTATTAAAAACTCCAGAAATACCTCCATCTGAAGAAGAATTAAAAGAAATAGAACAACACAACAAACTATCTTTTATAGATAGGGTAAAAACGCCTTTTAAAGAAATAGTTGGCGCTATAAAAGACATGCCAAAATTTATGTGGAAGTTAGCAGGAGTCTATCTTTTTCAATGGTATGCCCTATTTATTTATTGGCAATTTATATCGCCAATGTTCGAAGAAAGTATGGGTTTTAATAAATCAGAAGCATTAAGTCAGGCCGCAAAAATGAATACAACCTATAATATCTCTACCATTGTTTTTGCTTTGGCATTAGTGCCTTTTGCTCTAAAATGGGGTGGTAAAAAGGTGTATGTAATTAGTCTCTTTTTAACAGGTATTGCCATGTTAAGCATACCCAATATTCAAGACCCAACATTGGTTATTTTACCTATGATTTTATTTGGTATTGGTTGGGCAGCAATGATGGGTATTCCATATTCTATGGTTTCTAAAATAGTACCACAAGAAAGACGTGGTGTATATATGGGTATTTTAAATATGATGATTGTAATTCCAATGGGAATTCAAACTTTAACTTTTGGGCCAATTGTAAAAAACCTTTTAAATAATAGTGCAATAAATGCCATTTTATTAGGAGGTGTCTTTTTTATAGTTTCTGGATTTTTAGCACTTAGACTTAAAGAACCAAAATCAATTGCAGACTAAATTTAGGGTGCAATTTGCATCTAAAAAGAAATAACTGATAAAGAAATTAATTTTGAAAAACAGTAATAAAAACATAGATATTTTATGCGTTGGCGAAGTCTTAATCGATTTTATAGGCCATCAAAATAATGTACTCATCAACGAAACAAGAGATTACCATCGCTATTTAGGAGGATCTCCTGCCAATGTTGCCATGAATTCAGCAAGATTAGGATTAAATCCTTATATGATTTCTGCTGTTGGAAATGATGGTTTTGGAGAATACATTTTTAAAAGACTAAATGAAGTAAAAGTAAACACAAACCATTTAAAAAAATCAGAAAATAATTCTACGAGCGTAATTTTTGTATCTCGTTCTAATGGCACACCAGATTTTATGCCTTACAGAAATGCAGATTATCACATTTCAGAAGATCAAATTACTGCTGAAATGTTATCACAAACAAAAATATTTCACACAACTTGCTTTGCATTAAGCAAAAAACCAGCTCAAACCACAATTCTTAAAAAAGCAAAAGAAGCCGTTAAAAATGGTTGCAAATTAAGTATTGATATAAATTATGCTAAAAAACTTTGGTCTAGCAAACAAGAAGCGCTAGATGTTATTAAAACCTATTGCAGTTTAAACCCTTTAATTAAAATTAGTGAAGATGATATGTTACGTCTTTTCGAAAAACAGCTTCCTCATGAAGAAATTTTTGAGTTCTTTCACAATTTAGGGGTAGAAACTGTATGCCTTACACTTGGAAGTGAAGGTGTAAAACTTTCTCAAAAAGGAAAAAATATGATTCAATTACCCGCTATAAAAATAGAAAAGGTAATGGATACAACAGGTGCTGGAGATGCTTTTTGGTCTGGTTTTTTGTTTGCATACATGAAAGAAAAAACCATCGAAGAATGCTTACAAATTGCATTAAAATTAGCAGCATTAAAACTACAAAATGTAGGTAGATTACCAGATAATATCAATATTTTATCAAAACTCTTATAATTATAATTAACAAATTATGAATCAAGAAAAAATGAAGAGTATCTCAAATGGTGTAATGTTAAATGCATACCCAGATAGCATTGGTCATAAATTAAGTGACACCATTAAAATGTTGCAAAAGCCAGAATTTAAAGATGTTTTTTCTTTATTTTATGTGCTACCTACTTTTTTTAATAGTGATTTAGATAGAGGTTTTTCTATTATTGATTATAACATCAATAAAGAATTAGTTTCTAAAGATGATTTGAAAGCTCTAAAAGAATTAAATATAGATCTAAAATTTGACATTGTTTTAAATCACTTATCTGTAGCTTCTCCTCAATTTAAAGACATTTTAAAAAACGGAGAGAATTCTAAATTCAAAGATTTTTTTATCAACTGGAATACATTTTGGAAAGACAATGGAGAAATGAATAAAGATGGCATTATTGTACCTGATGAAAAATTTCTCGATAAACTATTTATGAGAAAATCTGGACTACCAATTTTAAAAGTGCCTTTTCCTGATGGTTCTAGAAAACCGTATTGGAATACTTTTTATCAAGAAATTAAATATAATAGCATCATAGAAAACGATATTATTGAAATTATCCCCCATATTTCTCAAAACGCCGAAATGATTTGTAAAAAAATCAATTCAGCTATTCACAAAAATAGAAGTCTATCATCTATAGATTTTGAAGATTTTAACGAGTACAGAGAAGATTTCCTTTCTATAGTATACAGCAAAGCAACTTACCTTGGTCAAATGGACGTAAATGCAAAATCAGATTTGGTTTGGGAGTTTTACGAAGAAACCTTAGCAAAAGTAAAACGTTTTGGCTGTTCTATTTTAAGGCTAGATGCTTTTGCTTATTTGCACAAAGAAATTGGGCAATCTAACTTTTTTAACAAACCCGGTACTTGGACGTATTTAAAAAAAATTAAACAAATTGCAGATAAAAACAACTTAACACTTTTACCAGAAATTCACGCCGAATATGGTTTACATCTTCATGACGAAGTTGCTAAAGAAGGCTATCAAATTTACGACTTTTTCCTACCGGGGTTAATGATTCATACCTTAGAAAAAGGAAGTAATAAAGCCATTTTACGTTGGGCTAAAGAAATTATAGCAAAAGACTACAAAACAATAAATATGTTAGGTTGTCATGATGGTATACCTGTTTTAGATTTAAAAGGCAAAGAAGTTAATGGCAACTATAACAAAGGTTTATTAGAAGATGCAGAAATTGAGTCGATAATGAATACCGTAATAGAACGCGGAGGAAGAGTCAAAAACTTATACGACCCAGCTGGAAATAAAATTTCGTATTATCAAGTTAATGCCACTTTTTTTAGTGCTTTAGGTGAAGATGAACAAAAATTATTATTAGCAAGAGCTATACAAATGTTTATGCCAGGAATTCCACAAATTTGGTACTTAGATCTATTTGCAGGTAAAAATAATTATACTGCTGCAAATAAAAGAGGTACAGGTGCGCATAAAGAAATTAACAGAACAAACTTATCTCTAAAAGATATAGAATGGGGTTTAAAAACAAAAATTGTTTTAAATCAACTTAAATTAATGCGATTAAGAAATACTT